>NZ_LR134380.1:3165000-3458917 GCF_900637585.1 Legionella pneumophila subsp. pascullei | reverse complement strand
AAAATAACTCCTAAATTAAACAAGGGTGGTAAAATAATACTTAAAACTATCTATCCACAGTATTAAATATTGCCATTGAAAGTACCCGATCAGCAAGACAATTAATAAAGATTAATAACAAGAATTTATCAATTGGTAAAATTTTTTAAAATCTAAAAAGATTTCAATCTATATGTCATCTGAGTAATCAATAATTATACTCAGCTTTAAAAAAAAGGCAAAGTTATCCACAAAGACATAATAAAGTCCGTCTTCAAATATTTCCATTTATAAGATTGTTTAGATAAGCCCAGACATTTGGAAATGAATAGAAAGGCAATCAAAAATAATTAATTAAAATGCTTCACTAGCAAAATAACTACCCCAAAAAAATCAACACAAAACCAATTAGTATTAATTATACTCATTTTGAGCTTATTTCTTTATGGATAAGTAGAGATCAAATAAGTGAAAAAGGGGGAAATAACACGTGAGTGATATTGGCAAAAGAAATTGACAACAAATAAATCACAATAATACAAAGGAGTTACAAACATGGTTTAATACAACGTAACTTATTAAAAAATAATATATTTTTAAAAATATCCACAAGAGTAGTGTTTTATATAATAAAAATAAATTTAAAAAATATATAAAGTTAATGTTATTACGATCTGTAAATAAAAAAATTACACAAAAAATAATCAGTTAATCAAATTGACAGTTGAAAAAAAGTTATCTATCATTTCCAACCTTATAAATTTAGAAGCAGGTTTATCATGAAACGCACTTTTCAACCTAGTAATTTAAAACGCAAACGCGATCATGGTTTTCGTTTAAGAATGTCTACTCGCGCAGGTAGATTAGTTATAAAGCGACGACGTGCTAAAGGCCGCAAGCGTTTATCAGCGTAAGTGTTTGCATTTAGAAAAACACAACGGCTATTAAAAAAGAATGATTTTGATTTCGTGTTTGAAAACGCGAAAAAATTAACTACAGATGACTTTATTGTTCTTTTTAGAGAAAATAAGTTAGGTTTTGCCCGTCTTGGATTGGCATTATCAAAGAAAATGATAACTAAGGCACATGACAGAAATCGTATCAAACGGCTACTTAGAGAAAGTTTTCGTCAAACTAACTTGCCATCTGTAGATATAATCATTTTGGCGAGACCAGGTCTAGCAAAGAAAACTAATTTAGGTATAAACACTAAATTAAATAAAACATGGGAAAAATTAACCTCATGCTACGGCAAATAGTTTGCTTACCAATAAAAATGTATCAGTATTTTATTAGCCCTTTGATAACACCATGCTGTCGCTATTATCCAAGCTGTTCAGAATATGCTGAGAGTGCGATCAAACATTATGGCGTAATCAAAGGTTTATGGATGGCAATTAACCGATTGTCTCGTTGTCATCCATGGTCAAAAGGTGGCTATGATCCTTTACTTCCTAACGATAAGAATTGAGAATATTTAATGGATATACGACGTATAGTTTTATATATGGCGCTTGCGCTTATTGGTTTATCACTTTGGAACGCTTGGCAAATTGATTATCCAGCCAAACAACCAGTAGAAGAGAAGACTGCGGGCAAATTAACATCAGATGGGCATTTGTTACCACAAATAATACCCTCTAATGCAGAACAAGCTGTAACATTGAAAGCAGAGGAACAAGCGAGTAGCAGTAACCAATTGATTCAGGTTAAAACGGATGTTTTGGATGTCGACATTGATTTAAGGAATGGAGATATTGTTAAAGGTCTATTGCTTGATTATCCACTGAGTGTTGAAGATAAAAATAAACCATTCCCTCTCTTGCAAAATCAGTCCAGCGAGAGATATGTAGCGAACAGTAGCCTTTTTGTTTTAGATGGTCAAAAACCTCAATCATTAGATTTTGATTTTAAATCAGAAAAAGAATATTACGAATTGAAACCGGATCAAAACCAGTTAATAGTGACTCTAAATGGTAAAAGCGAAAACGGTTTGGATGTAAAAAAGGAATTTGTTTTTACAAAAGGAAGTTATTTAATCGAAGTCAATTACAAGATAGCCAATACTAGCGATTCTCTATGGAAAGGATATTTTAATACTCAGTTATTACGCAGTTCTCCGAAAGAAGACAAATCAAGCATTTTTCATATTGGTTCATATACAGGCGCTTCCTTTTCAAATCCCGGGAAAAATCGTTACCAAAAAGTTAGTTTCAGTGACATGAGCAAATCGAACCTGGATGTGGATGCAAAAGGTGGTTGGATTGCCATGCAACAACACTATTTTTTGAGTGCTTGGGTTCCTAATGCCAGTAGTGAAAACAAATTTTATACATTAGCTACAGACAAGGATTACACTATTGGAGCGGTAAGTCAGCCTATTACCGTCAAACCAAATGAAGAGAAGGAGATTGGATCCAAACTATACATAGGACCAGAAATTACCAGTGTTTTAAAAGAAATATCCCCATCTCTGGATTTAACGGTGGACTATGGTATTTTATGGTTCCTGTCTTCATTATTATTTTCTTTAATGAAGGCAATTTATACTGTTGTTGGGAATTGGGGCTGGTCAATTGTTCTTGTGACTGTACTTATTAAATTGGCTTTTTATCGATTGTCAGCTACAAGCTATAAATCAATGGCTAGTATGCGAAAGCTACAGCCTAAGTTGCAAGCTTTGCGTGAACGATATGGTGATGATAAAGCTAAAATAAGTCAGGCTACCATGGAGCTTTACAAACAAGAAAAGGTAAATCCTTTAGGTGGCTGCTTACCTATCTTAATTCAAATTCCAGTTTTTATAGCACTCTATTGGGTTTTACTGGAAAGTGTTGAGTTAAGACAGGCTCCTTTTATATTTTGGATAAATGATTTAGCTTCAGCGGATCCTTACCATGTTCTTCCCTTAATCATGGGAGCAACTATGCTGATTCAGCAGAAGCTCAATCCAGCACCAGCTGATCCAATGCAAGCTAAGGTAATGATGTTTTTACCTATATTATTTACCGCTCTATTCTGGAATTTTCCTTCTGGTTTGGTTTTGTACTGGATTGTGAATAATACTTTATCAATATTACAACAATGGTACATCACTCGAAAATACTCAGATGAAAAGCCAGCTAAAAAGGTTGTTGCCACAGCAAAATAAATGTCAATAGATACCATTGTTGCTATCGCTACCCCGCCAGGACGAGGCGGGGTAGGAATCGTCAGAATATCAGGTCCAAATGCCTATGCTATAGCCCTTTGCCTAAATGGGAACAAAGCATTGCAGCCACGTTTAGCTACATTTTGTTCTTTATATAAAGCAAATAGTGAAATCCTTGATCATGGACTGGTTCTCTATTTTAAAGGACCTCATTCTTTTACTGGAGAGGATGTTGTTGAAATTCAAGCGCATGGTTCCCCTGTAGTATTGGATTTACTAGTAAAAGAATCCATAGCAGCAGGAGCACGGCTAGCCAGACCTGGTGAATTTTCTGAAAGAGCATTTCTTAATGATAAAATTGATTTAATTCAAGCAGAAGCCATAGCGGATTTAATTCAAGCCAGTTCGGATACAGCGGCTCGTATGGCTTTAAAGTCACTACAAGGTGATTTTTCTAAAAAAATAAATCAATTGAATGAAGAATTAATTTACTTACGCATGTACGTTGAAGCCGCTATCGATTTTCCAGAAGAGGAAATTGACTTTCTTAATGATGGAAATATAAGTGGATTACTACAAAGAATTATTGAACGGCTAGAGGAAATACGTTCACAAGCGAACCAGGGAGTATTGTTACGTGAAGGATTATCCTTGGTTATTGCTGGCAGACCCAATGCAGGAAAATCAACATTAATTAACAACTTGGCAGGGCGAGATGTTGCCATTGTTACTGAAATTGCTGGTACTACTCGAGATATTATGCGAGAGCACATCCTATTGGATGATATCCCTCTACACATCATTGATACTGCAGGATTAAGAGACAGTGATGATCTCGTGGAGAAGGAGGGAATAAAGCGTGCTTGGCAAGAATTGAAGCGAGCTGATTGTGTGCTTTTGGTGATAGACATTAACAATCCGGATGAGCAAAATTCTCTGCTTAATGAGTTGAAATTAACATTACCCAATAAAGTACCCATAATTAAGGTATACAACAAAATTGATACCACTAAATTTTCAGCGAAATGCGATGGGCAGACGGTTTATTTGTCAGCAAAAACTGGTGAAGGAATGAGCGAGCTGAAAAAAGTAATCAAACAAGTGGTTGGATATCAACCAGCAGAAGGTCAGTTTTTAGCTCGCAGACGACATCTACAAGCATTGGATGAAGCAAAAACTTTATTACTAACTGGGCAAACACAATTAACAAATCATAAAGCTGGGGAACTTTTGGCAGAAGACTTACGGTTGGCTCATCAAATGTTATGTGAAATTACAGGTGAATTTACTTCAGACGATTTACTAGGAAAAATTTTTTCCAGTTTTTGTATTGGAAAATAAGGATGATGCAAGGCAGTCATCATATAAATTTTCGATTATTCCTTGATTTGAAATCAGTAAAATTATTATTAAATAAAACGTAGCGATGTATTATATTTAGTCAATGCATTTACTCTTTTTGCTCTACGTCAACCCAAAAAAAGCAGCTATTATCTTGATCAATTGACATGCAAATACCTGTTTGAATTACAAAAGTCAATGTGTAAAATAATAATACAAAAAAGCTTGTCAAAATACATATCAAATGGTAACGTATTATTGTAAAACTTCCTGTGTAATTTTTGTGAGTTCTTAATCATGGTCTACTCAAAACAAAGTGCTGCATTTCGTAGGGATAAACAACAATTTTTTGCCCAAATTCCGATGGATAGTCGATTAGATGCAAAAATTGTAACAATTGATGATCGAGTAAACACCATAGATTACACTTTTTTGCTACGCCATAGGCAGGATTTAGAAGCTGAATTTACTCAAATGTTTAATGTGCTACAGCAGCAAGATAATGAAAATAAGGAAATTTTCTGGCTGTATTGCTACTATTGTGCGTCCTTGCTGGAAACCTTTTACAAAGCTTATTCACAAAACGGTAAACAAGCTGAATACGCTAAAATAAAACAAAAAATAAAAGACCATTTAAACAAGGTCGATGTCCAAGAGGACGAGCCCGGTTTTATTCAATCCTTGTATGATTCCTTTCTTGGCGGTTTTCGCAATTTAATCAGCTCACCATTGCATGCTTCCAAAATCAGGGATTATGTTGCTTATTCCAACTTGTGTCGTATCTATTGGGCGTTTTGCCGTTTGACTTTAACTAATGGATTGAGTGTAGCTCGAGACCTGAAAATTATTGAGAAGTTGGATGCTATTTTAGGAACTCATACTGATGTCGATAAGATTATTTCAACTCTTCAAGCGCCCACCGGGATTATAAATTACTTTAGTGTTGGTTTCTTTTTGATGCGATTAATAATCGATGGAGGTATGCTATTAAGACATACTTTTTTCCCTACTGAATTGGAAAAAGGTGCGGAAAATGGTTGTGAAGTCCATCAAATGGATTATTTGCCAGGCCCTGCCAGTCTCGAAGATTATAGAAACAGTTATATTCTTGTTCATGAAGACAATCAAGAAGTAGCTCTTTATTACATTCCTAGAAGTGGTAAAGCAGAAAAATTAAGTATTAAAGAAAATAGCAAACTAAAAGATGCTTTATTGAAAAAAATGAACAAGGGTACATCCCTTCGTTTGAACTCAACTGAAGTAGAAGAGATAATCACTCAACAAACAGGACATGTTCCTGAGGTGACTTCGGCATGGGATAGATTTAAATATGAGCTCTATAAACGACACTGTAATTTTGCCAATGACTTTGTTTGGGCTACGATCAACCTGCTAACCAATTTTAATCATCTTTTCAATATTCCCGGTCCTGTAGCAGGGATGATCACTTCTGTTTTTCTTGGGTTCGACGTATGCATGGCTTTATATAAGTGTAACTTAGCCAAACAAGAGTATTTGATTAAGAAAGCTCAATATTTACAGGAAATAGAAGACTATAATAATCCGGAAAAATTCAAAAAAATGACTCCTGAACAGCGGTTATTGCATGTAGAGATGCTTAATAAGCAACTTAGAGAGCTTGAAATTAATTATAAAACTCAGGAAGCTACTTTCTACTTTGTTGCCGCTGCTGCTGCTTTATTGATGATGGGATTTACTGCCTCGATGCTGGTAAGCCCACCTCTATTAGTCGTTGGTTGTTTTTTTGCCTGTACTCTTGCTGTTGCAATGTATCTTTCTACGGGAGCTTATTCGAAATATAAGGAAAAAAGTTTGTATTTAGAAGAGGCTCAATTGACAGGTAAAAACCTTCCAGTTGCTCTTAAGGAATATGAAGCCGCGCGAAATGATTTTATTTTTACCATGGTAAAGAATACGGTCATGCCTATGGTGTTAATTACAACCTTTGCAATTTGTTGGCCTGCTGCAATTGTTTTAACGGCTATGTATATTGGTTATGAAATTTTCCATGCTTACGACCAACACTCTGAAGCAAAGGCGGCCAAACAATTGGCTTTAGCCGCTCCTTCAGAGGAAAAAGATGGATATATGGCCTTGGCTACTACCCCCAATTAGGCTTCAGGGTACATTGCTTTGATGGCAGCGATATCTTTTTCACTTAACTGAGTTCGCTGCCCTATTTCAACTCCATCAATCAGAGGTATGATGGTTTCTTGGCCATTCTTGGAAAAAGCAAATCGACCATAATGCATAATGGATCCATAGTCGTATTCACCGAAATCCTTCCCATCAGTTAAATGTTGATCAAAATTAAATTTATGCTCTTCATCAATATTTTCCCATACAATGCGAATATATTGATTTCTGTCTGATCGGGATTGCTCATGCCACATTCCCAAGGCATGTCCTATTTCATGTACCGTATTCATGGTAGTGCATCTTGGCGCCAAATTGATTTCTTGCTTCCCTCCCTGGCGTCCAACATAGGAAGAGCAGGTTGTGCCTTCTGCGGGGATAAAGGAAATATAATCACGATAGTCATAACGATTTTTAGAAGTTAATTCAACAAACTCTATATTCGTTCTTTTTTGCCAATGATCTATTGCTTGTAGAATGGCAAGCTTGTTTATAAAAGGTAAATTTTCAGCAATTTCATAAGGGATAACACCATTTGGCCAACGTGAACCTCCGACTTTCGGTGTAATAACAGCACCTTGGTTTTTAAGATTCTCCGCTTTACCAATCAAAATATCACCCTCTACTACTGCAAATTCTCCAACTTGCTCATAGGTAATGGTACGACTGCCCATTAATGGATCAATTATTGTGGTTTGATGGAGATTAATTGCATAAGAAGAAGAGAAATATAATGAGGAATAAAACAAACTTACAATCCATGATTTAGTTTTCATATATAGTCCTTAAGTCTAAAAAACCAAAGACAGTTTAGGGGAAAGAGGTAGTGGATTTCCAGCATTTTTAATGTTAATGCTCTTATATTAACAAGAATATAGTGGAGAAGGTTTGTGTATTAAAAGGATTTAAACTTATAAAAACTTAGGAAAATAATTTTATGCAATAATTTATGAACAACAGGGGTTGCTATTTTAATTCCATTAGAAATGTGAAAAACTGGATTTTTGCATTGTTTAGTAAAATAATCCTTTAGTTTTGAAATGAATTAGTGAGAGATAGGATGACTCGAAGTCAATTGATATTGGCTATTTTGGCAGGATTGGTCATAAGTATTGACAATATGATTAGTATTGTTGCATTTTCCTCACTTATTTACCAAGGTGCGTTAGAGATTTATATTCCACTTGTCATTAATATATTGGCTATTTCAGTAATTATTATAAGCGCTAGCTACTTGTTCATGTCTTCTCCTCCTTATGCGATCGCTCAGTTGCAAGATGAAGCGGCAATTTTGTATTCAGCCATGGCATTAGTGATCATTAAATCAATGCCATCAGGCTCTATTAATGAAGCCATCTTTATCACGATCCTCTTTCTTCTTGGTGTCACAACCTGTTTAACCGGGTTGTCATTTTATTTCGTTGGAAAATTCAAGTTTGGAAATATTATCCGTTATCTGCCGTACCCTGTGATTTGTGGCTTTATGGCAGCAACAGGTTGGTTGGTTTTATCAGGAACCTTTGCATTATTAACCGGTAAAGCATTACACCAGAATTGGTTTATTTTTTTTCATAAGGAGGAAATATTACTGTGGGCACCAGGGTTTATCGCGGGAATAGTTGTTTATATTTTTAAAGAAAAGTTTGGTTATCGGTACGCGCTTCAATTGATGTTTATTTTTCTTGTTATTTTATTCTATGCCCTTTTTTATATTTTTAATTTGGAGTACTTGGTAGACCCAACAGAAGGATACGTCTTGGGACCTTTCAATCAAAGCCATATTGATTCGCTTCTGAAACCTGAAATATGGCAAATGATTCATTATCCATTTTCAATGACCTTATTGAATTATGTAGGGTTGGTTATACTGGTAAGTTTTATTGCCTTGTTATTAAATGCGAGTAGTTATGAATTGATAGTTAATAAGCAATTGGATTTGAACAAGGAACTTCGTACAGCGGGTATTGGCAATGTATTAAGTGGGTTAGTTGGAGGGATGGTTGGCTATTTGTCTTTGTCAGCATCTACTGTTGCAAAAGAATATGGTGGTGCTCGTATTATCGGAGTGATGGCTTTTGTTCCCATGTTGCTTATTTTGTGCTTTGGTGCCGTGGTCGTTGAATGTTTCCCGAAAATGGCTATCGGTTGTTACTTGTTTTATATCGCTTTCTGTTTTCTATCTGAATGGTTAGTTAATACCTGGCGTTTATTAAATTTAAGTGAATATTTAATTGTTTTGCTGATATTAGTTATTGCTATTATCTTTAATATGATTACGGCGGTGGCTATAGGAACGGTTATTTCAATTTTTATCTTCGCTTTTCGTTACAGCAAAATAAATCCGGTTAAGTATTTATTTTCAGGATCAGACTATAATTCCTCTTTTGAAAGAAATCCGATATCTCAATCCATTTTATCTACACAAGGTGATGAAATTAAGTTTTTGAAATTACAGGGATTTCTTTTTTTTGGCTCTATTTACAGGTTACTTCAGTTAATAAAAAGCATTCAAAAAGCTCGATATATCATTTTAGACTTTGAGCTTGTCTACAATATTGACTCATCCCGTATTATTTTGATGAAAAACTTAAAGCTCCATGCGGAAAAAAATAATATTTGGTTTGCAATTTGTTCATTAAAGCCTATTGTTTATGATGAATTAATGAAAACTAATTTATTAGAATCGGAAACTAATTGGCTTAAAGTATTTACTGATCAAGAGTCTGCCTTAGAGTGGTGTGAAGAGCAAGTTATAGAAAAATATGCGCAAAATATAAATATTGAAGAAGTAACACTAGAGCAACAATTACTGTATTTAGGTTTTTCCTCTGAACTGGTCGCATGGATTAGCGAAAAGGCTTCCATAAAATCTTATAACCCGAATGATATGATTTGTCATGAAGGAGAGGAGTCAACCAGTGTTTACTTTATTCATCGGGGAAGGGTTTCAGCATTTGTCGGTGATAAACGCGTACTGGTTGTGGGTTCAGGAAATGTATTAGGTGAAATTGCCATGTACACACATAAGAAACGTACCGCAACATTAAGAACCCATGAAAAAACCATTGTGTATGAAATTGATTTGAAGTCAATCCAAGAGCTTTCTATAAATAAACCGTTGCTCTTGGTTCAATTTCATGTATGTATGGCTAAAATTTTGGCAAATCGTCTCTCAGTACTAAATAAGCGGATAAAAGTTTTTGATTCCACAGCCATTTTGCAATAAAAATTACAGGACTTACGAAAAACCTCAAGGTCGAGGCAAAAATGTTATTAATGAGGGAGTTTAGATAAACTAAATGACCGAATTAAAAACATTTTTTAACAAAGAGATTGGGATTTATCGTAAGTCCTGAATTAACAACATATTCTTTTGCTGTAAAAGCATATCATTATTTTAGGTTTAAATTTCTTCCAATTGTTTTAACTGGATTCGATAGGCAATCACTCTCTTGTCCATGATGTAATGCCAGAGTGGTGGAATTAAAGCGATGATGATCATTCCGAGGTACCCTGAAGGAAGTTGAGGGCTTTTCTCCATATGACGTAAAATTTGATAAGGACGCGCACCATGGGCATGATGATCGGAATGCCGTTGCAAGTGAATTAGCAGCTGATTGCTAAGCCAATGATTCGCGTTCCAGGAATGATTTGGATTTACTTTTTCATATTGGCCGTTACTGAGCATTTTCCGTTCTAGCCCATAGTGTTCAATATAGTTAACAATTTCTAATGTCAGAATGGCAATGAATGATTGTAATAAGAAAAATGATAGGGCATTTAATCCACCAAAAATCAAGCAGATTACGCAAATGATTAATGGAAAAGTAAGTATCCACCAAAAATTATTATGTAAACTCCAAAGAGGATAATTTTTATGTGATAAGCGCTTTTCTTCTAAAAGCAAGGCTGATTGAAACGAGCCTAATATCGTTTTTGGTAAAAATTGATATAAGTTTTCACCTAATTGAGCTGTGGCAGGGTCATCAGGTGTTGCTACTTTGACATGATGGCCCTTGACATGCTCAATAAAAAAATGACCATAGCAAACTGTAACTAGCAAAATTTTACTCATTAGTTGTTGCAATTTACTGTTTTTATGCATCATTTCATGAGCAAAGTTGATGCCTACTCCACCTGAGATAAGTCCTAGTGACATGGTAAATCCTAGCCATTCATTCCAAACCAAATCTTGAGTACTGACTATATAGATTCCATAAGCAATGATGGTTACTTGAACAGGCACATAAGCACAAGTAATGCATTTAAAAAATTTATCTTTTAGGAGTTCTTGTTCTTTCTCCAGTGTTGGATTTGCCGAATCATGAAAAAAGGCATCAATTAAGGGAATGAAAGCAAAAACAATTAAGAAGGGTAGAAAACTATACCAGCCTCCTAAATGTAAAGAGACAAAGGGCAATGGGATAAGTAAGTAGACTAGTAAAAAACTGTATTTTTTTAAGACATCCATTTTATAATTCCAATATAGCCTAATATATAAACAATATAGTTTAAAAGACGATATCCTTGCTTGGTCTTAGAGGACAAAAAAAGGTCATTTACGGACAATGTTACGGGAATGAGAGCTCAATATGGTTTTTTAGCTCCCTTTTAATTTCAATGCTTCCTCATAGATCTGATTTTTGTTGGCATTAGTCAATTTGCATGCGATAGCCACAGCTTGCTTTAAAGGTAATTCTTCCAATAGTATTTTGAGTAATTTTTCATGCGAATGGAGTTCTTTATTTGATGAACGAGGTGGAAAAATTAAAACAAACTCACCTTTGGTATGACCAGGGTCGCTCAATAGCCAGTCTATAATTTCTCTTATTTTTCCAGATACAAATCGCTCAAAGCTTTTGGTTATTTCTTTTGCTAAAACCAGTTCACAATCTTGGCCATAGATCTCTGCAATATCGTTAAGGCTGTCTATGATTCTATGAGTTGATTCATAGAATACTAAGGTATAGGGCGCTGAGCGCAATGATTGAAGTTCATGTTTTCTGGCACTTTGTTTGGCCGGCAGAAAACCTAAAAAGGCAAAAGAATCGCAGGGTACTCCTGCAGCGCTTAATGCGGCAATTAAAGCACAGGCGCCAGGAACAGGCACAACAGGGATATGGTGCTCATGGGCTTGTTTCACCAAAGGAAATCCTGGGTCGCTAATCAACGGTGTTCCCGCGTCACTGATTAATGCGATTGATTTTCCATGGAGCAGCTTCTCAATTATCTCCTTGCTTTTGTTTGCTTCATTATAGGCATGCAATGAACTTAAATTATTTTTTATTCCTAGTGAGGTTAATAATTGTTTGGAATGGCGTGTATCTTCTGCAAGTATTAAATCAACGTTTTTCAATGTATTGAGAGCCCTGAAAGAAATGTCTTCACGATTTCCTATTGGAGTAGCAACTATGTAGAGGGTTCCTAAATCTGTTGCTAGAGTGTTTGTCATGGTTTATCCTCTTGCGAAAAAGCAAATTTGGCGAATTAACATGTTAATAAAACAATTAAAACTTCGCATGGTCTTAGTATTGGTATCGATTTTTTTGCTTTGCCAATGCACAAAAACAGTGAACTCAACCGAACCTGTCGTAAAAGCCAACAAAAAATTAAAAAATCCATATTCATTACCTACTGCAGCATACTTGGCTATGGCCAAGAGTCAAGAAGGCCATGTAAAGCAAAGCGCATTGATTTCAGCAGCCGGCCGCTTAATTACTGATGGGCAGTGGAAGCAAGGAACCGCCATTTTAGCACAAACTGAAGAATTAACGGTTGAGCAGGCCAATGAAAAGAATCTTTTATTGGCAAAAATCGACTTTATGCGTGATAAGCCCAGGGATGCCTTAGCTAAGCTAGCTAAAATTAAGGAGCCTGAAAATCTCTCATTATATAATCAAATCCAGTTTCACGAAGAATTAGCAAAATCATTTCGGGCCATTGGTAGTTACTCTGAATCAGTGAGTGAGCGTATCAAATTAGAATCATTGCTCCCTGATGAAGAAAGTCAGGCCAATAACCGACGGGCTTTGTGGTTGACTTTAACCAGTTTACCTCAAGCGGAATTAAATACGATGGCTATGGAAGCCGTGGATAAATCAGAAATGCAAGGCTGGTTACAGCTGGCTGTTATTTCCCGTAAGTACAGAAATAACTCAAAATCATTGTTGGCTGCCTTGGATCAATGGCAGATGCATTTTAGTAATCATCCAGCCAATCAGATTTTACCTAATCCATTAGACAGCATATCAAGTAAATTATTAACCCCGCCTAAACAGGTCGCCTTATTATTGCCTTTGAGTGGCTCATTATCCGGGCCGGGTCATGCTATACGGGAAGGCTTTATGGCAGCCTATAAGGCCAACAGGGGAGATGAATCAACAAAAATTAAAGTTTATGATACAAGCAAGGGCGATATTACGAACACATATCACCAAGCTATTTCGGATGGTGCTGAATATGTTGTTGGTCCTTTAACGAAAGCTCAAGTCGCTACCATCGCATCCCTGGATCATCCAGTTCCTACCCTATTGCTAAACGATACTGACACCAGTACACAGAACAACTCTTATTCCTTAGGCTTATCTCCTGTTAATGAAGCGATTCAGGTTGCAATAAAAGCAAAAAGCAAAGGTTACAGAAAAGCACTGATTATTGCTCCCAATAATGCCTGGGGTAATGAAGTAACCAAGGCTTTTACTAATCAGTGGAATGAAGATGGGGGCCTTGTTGTTGACACTCTTCGATATGCAGCCAAGCAAGATTTGAATAAGAGCATGAAAGATTTTTTGCAAATCACCAATAGTCAGGAACGGGAGAAAAAATTAAAACAGGTATTAGGGTACAATGTCCAATCGACTACTAGCCGAAGACAGGATTTTGATATGATATTTTTATTGGCTTATCCTTCAAAGGCCCGCCAAATTATGCCTTTATTAAAATATTATTATGCTGGAGATGTTCCCGTGTACGCCACCTCAAGTGTTTATGGCGGGAGTGCCAATGCTTTGAAGGATAAGGATTTGGATGGGATCATTTTCTGTGATATACCCTGGGTATTTTCTCATCAGATGGGAACGAAAAACTGGCCTGAACAATTCAATAGTTATAACAGGCTTTATGCTTTAGGCATGGACAGTTATACTTTGGCTACCCAATTAAACCAACTGATATTATTCCCAGCCGATGGCTCTAACGATTCGACAGGAATTTTATATTTAAAACCTACTCAACAAGTAGCCAGAGTTCTTGAATGGGGGCAATTTAAACAGGGTCTGGCTCATTCACTAGGGGATACCGTTTAATTTTAATATGAGCCAAGATAAATAATGACTCAAGAAAAAGGAAAGTTTGCTGAACAATTGGCTTTAAATTACCTAAAGGAAAATGGTCTTGAATTAGTAATCCAAAACTATCGTTGTCGTTTGGGAGAAATTGATTTGATTATGCGTGAGGGGGCTTATCTGGTTTTTATTGAGGTTCGATCGCGCTCAAATAGCAGTTTTGGTGGAGGGCTTGCCAGCATTACTTACGAAAAGAAACAAAAAATAATAAAAACAACTTCTCATTATATGATTAAGTATCGAATACAGGATAAGTTTCCCATACGGTTTGATGTGGTTAGCATAGATGGAAAATCAAACAAGATTACCTGGTTGAAGAACGCATTTGATGCAGGATCCTAGGAACATAATGAATAGAAGGTTTTGAAATGGTTCAGTTAGAAGAAAGAGTAAGACATTTGTTTGGTGTCACAATAGAAGCAAAAATATCAGCGGCTGATATGTTATCGAATTCAATAGCTAAAGCAGGGAAGTTGCTGGTTAACTGTTTATTGAATGATGGCAAAATATTTATTTGCGGTAGTGGGGGATCTAGCGCCAATTGCATGCACTTTTCCAGTTCGATGTTAAATCATTTCGAAGTGGAAAGGCCTTCTCTGCCGGTTATTAATTTAAGCGCTGATGCGTCTTGCTTGAGTTCATTTGCTGATGAGCATCATTATGGTCAAGTGTTTGCAAGGCAAATTCAAGCCTTAGGGCAGGAACAAGATGTATTGCTTTTACTAACTACGTCAGGTAATTCTGATAGCATGTTACAAGCTCTTCATGCGGCAAGTGAACGCGGCATGGATACGATTGCACTGAGCGGTCGGGATGGAGGTGTTTTGGCGAATCATATGGGGCCAGAAGATATAGAGATAAGAGTAGCATCAGACAGTACCGCATTGATAAGAGAGCTGCACTTGTTCATATTGCATTGTTTTTGTGATTTAATCGAGCAATCTTTGTTTGGCCAAGTTTTAGGATAAAAAATGAAAATGAATCTAAAATTTAAATCTATCGTAGTGATGATGATTGGCGCTTTACTAACCGGTTGTGTTGCTGTGGTTGTTGCAGGTGCAGCAGCGGGTATGGTTTATGATAGAAGAAGCGTGACTACCATGGAGGCCGATGCTCGATTATTTCATGTGATTCATAAAGCCATCATCAAGGATCCTCGATTTAGGCACTCTAGAATTCTCGTTACCAGTTTTAACCGGGTGGTATTGCTGGTTGGACAAACCCCCGCTGCGTCATTGCGTGTTCTAGCCGAGCGGATCGCTCAAAATGCCCCTGGAGTAAAAAGAGTTTATGATGAAATAACGGTTGATAATCCCATTCCCCTGACTCAACGGACGAAAGACAGTTGGATTACAAGTCAAGTTAGAAGTAACATGTTGACTAAAAAAGGACTTGAATCGGGTTCGATACGGATAGTTACTGAAAATGGAGTAGTCTATTTGATGGGAATTGTTTCTGATGAGCAAGCATTGCTAGCGGTTGACGTGGCCAGACGCGTTGCTGGAGTGAGGAAAGTTGTGAAAATATTCCAATATATTCGTTAGAATGTTTAAACAGGGATGTTTTATACTAGTCATCTTATTTTTGGCAAGCTGTTTATCAGGTTGTCTGGGCGCCCTATGGACTGGAGCAACTCTAGCTTATGACAGGCACAATGTATATAAAAAGTTAGATGATTATAATTTAATAATAGCTCTTAATGATGTTTTAGCAGTCAATCGAACATTTAAAAATTCAGAGACAGTATTAGATATCGCTGTGTTCAATAGAGATATTTTAATAGCAGGACATGTTCCTTCTCAGGAGTTATACGATGAATTACAACAACGTCTTGGCAGAGTTAAAGGCTATAGACGCTTATTTAATCGAGTAATTATCAATAAAATGCCATCCAACTCAATCCAGGACAGTTGGATTACCACAAAAATCCGCAGCCAAATTTTTGCGGACTCTTCAATCGATCCTAACGCTTTTAAGGTGGTTACCTCTGATCATATTGTCTATTTGATGGGAGATGTTCAGACAGAGCAAGCTGAAAAAGTGATTAAAATTGCAAGATTCACAGAGGGTGTGCAGAGAGTAGTAAAACTTATGAGATATTATACTTATCAACCTGCTACGAATATGGCCTGATTAGAATCAGGCCAATAGCTGCACGTCCAATCCAGGAAGTGGCTAACCTGGGAGGATAAGTATACTGTATCAATGGAATCGACCTTTATCCAGTCGTTTTCGTATTTTTCTCAAATTAAACTCGCGTAACAGCCCTGTAGAGCCATTTACAATACTTTCTTCGTCTTTATTGTTCGTTTGATTACAAGGATGAGATCTGCAATGTTGTCTGTATGAAAGGTGATTTTTATTATGCTTGTGTGAAAGGCCATCGTTATAACGATTGCTCATTTTTTCTTGCAGCCTGGCTGCTGTATGTTGAATTTTCTCTGACATTTTTTAATCCTTAGGCGAGGTTAATTAGTAAATCGCTTAACATGTAAATAATGCTAAACCCTACACTACAATTATAGCTCGTAATTTGAATATCAACGTTGATTATTGCCATTGTTTAATTTATAATTCGCCCCGTCAAAGTTAGGTGAATATGTGAACAAACAGCTGAATAGGCGTGGAATCACGCGATTGTGGCTGGCGCAGTTGGGAGTTACTCTAATTCTTGCTGCCCTTTGCGCAATTATATTTGGTGCCAATGCAGCTAGTTCTGCATTGCTTGGCGGACTGGTTTGTATTATACCAAATGCTTATTTTGCTATTAAACTGTTTAAGCATCAAGGTGCGAGAGCTGCAAGGCAAATAGTTAATAGTTTTTATAAGGGCGAGGCGATAAAAATAATACTGTCCATGTTCCTGTTTGCATTAGTATTTTTATTATGTAGGATCACACCGGCAGCGTTTTTTGCATCATACATTTTGGTTCTTATGACGCATTGGTTTGCCCCATGGATTATTGTCAATAAACAGAATAGGCCAAAAAGTGACTGAAATGGTATCTAGCACAAATTATATTAAACATCATTTAACGTACCTTACCTATAACGTAAATGATATGACACTCGGTTCAAGTGGTGGTTTTTGGACCTTGAACCTGGATACAATTTTCTTTTCTATAGGTTTAGGGCTCATTATTTCAGCAATTATGTACTTGGCAGCAAGAAAAGTAACAACTGGCGTTCCTGGAAAGTTACAAAATTTTGCTGAGCTTATGCTTGAATTTGCCGATAATCAGGTTAAAGATTGCTTTCATGGCAAAAATAATTTAATAGGTCCATTGGCATTAACTATCTTTATGTGGGTATTCCTAATGAACTTTATGGATATCGTACCAGTAGATATCCTTCCTATGCTCGCTCAGTTAGTCGGTGTACATTACCTAAAAGTTGTACCAACTAATGATTTAAATTTAACCTTTGGATTGTCACTTTCTGTATTTTTTCTAATAGTTTTTTACAGTTTGAAAATAAAAGGTGTTAAAGGTTTTGTTAAAGAACTCACCCTGCAGCCTTTTAATCATCCACTATTTATTCCATTTAATTTATTGTTGGAGTTGGTAGGGTTGATAGCTAAACCAATTTCCTTGGCACTACGACTTTTTGGAAACTTATACGCTGGCGAATTAATATTTATTTTGATAGCCTTGTTAACCTTAAATGCAACAACGTCATCATTAATTAGTACTATGACGCTGGGTACGGCGCAATTTATTCTTGCACTCGCCTGGTCCATTTTCCATATATTAGTGATAACCTTACAAGCATTTATTTTTATGGTCCTGACTATTGTTTATTTAAGTTTGGCCCATGAAGATCATTAACCGTTTTAATTATCATCATCCATTGTAAAGGGGATAAAATATGCAAGCTGCTGAATTAATAGCACAAGTTCAAAGTATGACCGTCATTGCGGTTGCCTTGTTGATAGGTTTGGGTGCGCTAGGTACAGCCATAGGTTTCGGATTGCTAGGCGGCAAATTTCTTGAGGGCTCAGCTCGTCAACCAGAAATGGTACCTATGTTACAAGTTAAAATGTTTATTGTAGCTGGTTTGCTTGATGCGGTAACCATGATTGGGGTAGGTATTGCACTATTCTTTACCTTTGCTAACCCTTTCCTAAGCAGCCTGGGTTCTTGATAACACATAAATAGGGCGCTTCGCGCCCTCACTGTTACAGGAGAATATACTTTGGATATTAATTTAACATTAATAGTTCAAATGTTGGTTTTTGCCGCGTTTGTACTGTTTACTATGAAATTAGTTTGGCCACCGTTAGCAAAAGCTCTGGAAGAAAGGCAAGACAAAATTGCTGATGGGTTAGCTGCTGCTGAAAGAGGGCGGAAAGAACTGGAGTTGGCTCAGCACCGCGTAAAGGATGAATTAAAACAAGCCAAGGCTCATTCTGCGGATATCATTGATAAAGCCAATAAACGAGCATCAGAGATTATTGAAGCAGCGAAAGAGGCCGCAAAACGCGAAGCTCAAATTCAAGCAAAACTCGCGCAAGAACAAATTGCTCAACAAGTAAATCACGCCAAAGAAGAACTGCGAAAACAAGTTGCAAAGCTGGCTATTACTGGGGCAGAGAAAATTTTAATGCGTGAGGTGGATGCAAAAGCGAATAGCGAACTGTTAGATAACCTTATTGAAGAGATTTAAAATGTCTGATAGTACCACCATAGCCAGGCCCTACGCAAAAGCGATATTTGAACATGCTTTAGCAGAAAATAAACTGAGTGAATGGTCAGAATACCTTGCCGTGTTGGCTCAAGTTGTTTTAACTCCTCAAGCTTCTCAGTTTATTGCTAATCCGGCATCAACAGATGAACAACAAATCGAACTTCTCATTGAGATAAGTAGTTCAAAGTTCAAGAAAAATGATGCATTAAATAATTTAATTAAGCTATTAACAACTAATAAAAGATTGATGTTGTTGCCAGAAATTAAGGCTCTTTATGAAGTATATAGAGCAGAGCAAGAAAAAATACTGGAAGTTGATGTGGTCAGCTATTCCGAATTGACTCCAGCGCAGCAACAACGGTTGAGTGAATCCTTAAGTCAAAGATTATCACGTAAGGTTTCTTTAAAAATAAGTATTGATCCCTCCTTGCTTGGCGGAGCGCTAATTCGAGCAGGCGATTTAGTTATCGATGGTTCAGTTCGGGGCAGGCTTAATATGCTTGGCACCAGCTTGGCCGCTTAATTTAGAGGATAGTTTCCATGTCAGAACAAGTAGCGTTAAATCCTTCTGAAATCAGTGAATTAATCAGAAAGAAAATAGATCAATTTAGTGTGGTTTCTGAAGCACGAAATGAAGGTACTATCGTTAGTCTGAAAGACGGTATCGTACGACTGCATGGTCTTGCCGATGTTATGGCAGGTGAAATGATAGAGTTTCCAGGCGGAGTTTATGGTTTAGCTCTTAACCTGGAGAGAGATTCTGTTGGTGCTGTAATATTAGGTGATTCATCCACATTAGCTGAGGGGCAAAAAGGAAAATGTACAGGCCGTATTCTTGAGGTTCCAGTTGGAACAGGTCTCTTGGGGCGTGTGGTTGATGCGTTAGGAAATCCTATAGACGGAAAAGGCCCGATAGAGTCATCTGGTATGTCTCCAATAGAAAAAGTGGCTCCTGGTGTAATTACACGTAAATCAGTAGATCAACCTGTTCAAACAGGATTAAAAGCAATCGACGCGATGATCCCTGTTGGAAGAGGACAAAGAGAGCTTATCATTGGTGACCGCCAAACTGGTAAAACCGCCATTGCTATTGATGCGATCATCAACCAAAAAGGTACCGGAGTTAAATGCGTGTACGTTGCCATTGGTCAAAAGGCTTCATCGGTTGCATCCATTGTTAGAAAATTAGAAGAGCATGGCGCTCTTGAGCATACTATCGTTGTGGTAGCTGGAGCTTCTGACTCAGCAGCGCTTCAATATATTGCGCCTTACGCTGGTTGTACCATGGGCGAGTATTTCATGGAGCGTGGGGAAGATGCCTTGATTGTCTACGATGACTTAACAAAGCAAGCATGGGCATACAGACAGATCTCCTTGCTATTACGCCGGCCACCAGGTCGCGAAGCTTATCCTGGTGATATCTTCTACTTGCATTCTCGCTTGTTGGAAAGAGCGGCAAGAATTAATGCCGATGAAGTGGAAAAATTGACTAATGGCGAAGTGAAGGGTAAAACAGGATCTCTCACAGCATTACCGATTATCGAAACGCAAGCGGGCGATGTGTCAGCCTTCGTACCCACAAACGTAATCTCCATTACCGACGGACAAATTTTCCTTGATGTTGACTTATTTAACTCAGGTGTTAGACCAGCAATTAACTCTGGGTTGTCTGTTTCACGGGTTGGTGGTGCTGCACAAACCAAAATTATGAAAAAGCTTGGTGGTGGTACTCGTCTTGCTCTGGCTCAATTTCGTGAGTTAGAAGCGTTCTCTCAATTTGCTTCCGATCTTGATGATGCAACACGCAAACAGCTAGAGCGCGGTCAACGTATTACTGAGCTGATGAAGCAAAAACAATACTCTCCGCTTACCGTGGCTGAAATGGGCGTGAGCTTGTTTGTAGTAGAAAAGGGGTATTTGGATGATGTGCCAGTAAATGAAATAAGCTCATTTGAAGCCTCATTGCACGATTATATGCGTAGTACCCATGCTGCGTTATTACATGCCATTAATGAAGCTGGTGCTTATGATAATGAGATCGAAGCAAAACTGAAAAAAGCAGTAGAAGAGTTCAAGAATACAGGCAGTTGGTAAGGTATAGTCTCAAAGGGCTAACTCTTTGAGATACAAAGGCCATTATATCAAAGTGATGGCCTCTAAAACTAATAAAGGCGAAGTGAAAGATGGCTGGAGCAAAAGAAATACGTTCAAAAATTTCGAGTATTAATAAGACTCGAAAAATTACTCGAGCTATGGAAATGGTGGCTGCTAGCAAAATGCGCAAAACGCAAGAAAGAATGCGGGCTTCTAAACCTTATGCGAATAAAATATATGAAGTCATAAAGCATATTGCTCGAGCAGCCTCTGAGTACAGACACCCATTTATGAGTGAGCGCGAAACCAAGCGGATTGGCATCATTGTTGTTACCACAGACAGAGGTCTTTGCGGTGGATTAAACTCGAATCTATTTCGTGAAACAATTCGTACTATTCGTAATTGGCAAGAGCATGGTAAGGAAGTTGATATTGCTGTTATCGGCAGAAAAGGCCAAGCATTTTTTAGACGCGTGGGTGGTAACATACTAGGTTCCATAGACCATTTGGGTGATACACCGAGCATCAACGATTTTATTGGTGTCGTGAAAATAATGCTTGATGCTTATTACAATGGCACTATTGATTCCTTGCATATTGTGTACAATGAATTCATTAACACAATGACGCAAAAACCTTTTGTAAAACAATTATTGCCTTTACCAAAATCAGAAGAAGATAAAAAAATATTGGGTCATCATTGGGACTATATTTACGAGCCCGAAGCTAAAGAACTGCTAGATGAAATTTTAGAGCGATATATTGAATTACAAGTGTATCAAGCTGTTGTAGAAAACATTGCCTGCGAACAAGCGGCAAAGATGATTGCAATGAAAAGTGCAACGGATAATGCAGGTGATTTGATTAAAGAATTTCAATTGGCTTATAACAAAGCCCGACAAGCAGCCATTACTCAAGAGTTGGCAGAAATTGTCGGTGGCGCAGCCGCTTTATAAAGAGGGTATATAATGAGCTTAGGAACTGTGGTAGAAGTAATTGGTGCGGTAGTTGACGTAGAGTTTCCTCGTGATAGCGTGCCTAAAGTCAATGATGCGTTGAAGCTTGTTGATAGCGATCTGGTTTTTGAAGTGCAGCAACAACTCGGTGATGGAGTGGTGCGTACTATTGCCATGGGAACCACCGATGGTTTAAAGCGAGGATTAAAAGCTGAAAACACTGGCCATCCTATTCAAGTGCCAGTAGGCAAGAAAACATTAGGCCGCATTATGGATGTTCTTGGACGTCCTGTGGATGATGCTGGACCTATCGATGCTGAAGAAACCTGGGCTATTCATCGTAAAGCACCAAGTTATGAAGAGCAAGCTGGCAGCCAGGAATTATTGGAAACTGGTATTAAAGTCATTGATTTGCTTTGTCCTTTTGCCAAGGGAGGTAAAGTAGGTCTATTCGGTGGTGCCGGGGTAGGTAAAACCGTTAACATGATGGAATTAATTCGCAACATTGCAATTGAGCATAGTGGTTATTCGGTGTTTGCAGGGGTTGGTGAGCGCACCCGTGAAGGAAACGACTTCTATCACGAGATGAAAGACTCTAATGTATTAGATAAAGTATCCCTTGTTTATGGTCAGATGAATGAGCCACCAGGAAACCGTTTGCGTGTTGCTCTAACCGGCTTGACTATGGCTGAAAAATTCCGGGATGAAGGGCGTGATGTTCTTTTGTTTATCGATAACATTTATCGTTACACCCTGGCTGGGGTTGAAGTATCTGCACTCTTAGGCCGTATGCCTTCTGCAGTAGGATATCAGCCGACATTGGCGGAAGAAATGGGTATGCTGCAGGAACGTATCACCTCAACAAAAACAGGTTCTATTACTTCCATTCAAGCAGTATATGTGCCTGCGGATGACTTGACCGACCCATCACCAGCTACAACGTTTGCTCATTTGGATGCCACTGTAGTATTGTCCCGACAAATTGCCGAATTGGGTATTTATCCTGCGGTTGATCCGCTTGATTCTACATCACGCCAGCTGGATCCTTTGATTGTAGGACAAGAGCATTACGACACAGCGCGTCGTGTACAACAAACATTGCAACGCTATAAAGAGCTAAAAGATATTATTGCAATTTTAGGTATGGACGAACTGTCTGAGGAAGACAAACGAGTTGTAACTCGAGCTCGTAAAATCCAAAGATTTTTATCTCAGCCATTTTTCGTTGCAGAAGTGTTTACAGGTTCTCCTGGTAAATACGTATCACTTAAAGATACTATCAAAGGTTTCCAAGGCATTCTTGCTGGTGAATATGATGATTTGCCTGAGCAGGCATTTTATATGGTCGGAAGCATCGAGGAAGCTGTTGCAAAAGCTAAAACCTTATGAGGCAAGATAATATGAGTATTACAACGCACTTGGATATAGTTAGTGCAGAGCATGAAATTTTCTCTGGTGTGGTGGAAATGGTCGTTGCAACCGGAGAATTGGGTGAAATTGGTATTACTCCTGGTCATGCTCCATTACTAACCGTATTAAGGCCAGGTGAAGTTAGGATTACTTTGCAAGGTGGTACACAGGACATATACTATGTGCAAGGTGGAATGCTTGAAGTTCAGCCTCATTGTGTGACAATTCTCGCTGATGTGGCAGAACGAGCTGAGCATCTAGATGAAGCTGCTGCATTGGCAGCTAAAGCCAAAGCTGAAGCGGCTATAGCCAGTAAAGGAGGAGATATCGATTACTCCGTTGCTGCAGCCGAATTGGCAAGAGCTGTTGCCCAAATAAGAGCAATTCAAAAGGCTAGAAAGACAATCAAGTAAGAGTTTCCACCCATGGAAATTACTTTGCTATAAAATACTTTATATCTCTCTGCAAAAGGGGTTTCTTCGTGATAGGAGAAACCCTAGTTACCATGTCATCGTAAATATAGTTTTGTTGTGGTGTCTTTCTGTTTAGTCCATCAAGGAAATGGTGCGATAGCCCTAATGCCTTGATATCCCTCTCTCACTGTTATTTTAGTAAATTCAATTAATGCGAGAATGGCCTGTGTAGCATCCAGAAGGCACATTGTGTACATGGTTGCCAAGCACTATAACCAGATAATTGGTTATTTATAATTCAAGAGACTATAACTGAAAAATTATTTGTAATACGGGGATAAGTCTGGCATTCATAAGAAATTTCTTGGTAATTAACAACAAGTTATCTTATTTATTCTACATTCATTCACATAGTTATCCACAGGATATAAAAATACAAGACCAAAACCAATTGAAAAATATTTATATAAATCAATAGGTTATTTGTTTTCTATAAAGATGATATAAAATGGTTACAAAGTTATACACAGATAACATGATGATTATAATTCTAACATCATGAATATTCTGTTAAAATTGTTTTGCATTGTCTTATATGATTCACTAGGATGATTGATAGCAATTAATACATGAAGAAAATACCCAATATGAATGAAGTAACCGAAAAAAAACCACTTACCGAGTTTACAGAAAAAGCTTATCTTGATTACTCAATGTATGTCATTTTGGACAGGGCATTACCCAACATTGCAGATGGACTTAAGCCAGTGCAACGTAGAATTGTTTACGCTATGTCCGAGTTGGGACTGAAAGCTACAGCAAAACATAAAAAATCAGCACGTACAGTCGGGGATGTTCTTGGTAAATTCCACCCTCATGGCGATAGTGCATGTTATGAAGCTATGGTATTAATGGCTCAACCCTTTTCGTATCGTTATCCTTTTGTTGATGGACAGGGAAATTGGGGATCTCCAGATGATCCCAAATCATTTGCTGCAATGAGGTACACAGAAGCAAGATTATCTCCTTATGCTGAGGTGTTACTCGGAGAACTGCTACAAGGTACAGTAGATTGGGTAGATAATTTTGATGGTACTTTACAAGAGCCAGCCCTACTGCCAGCTCGTCTGCCTAACATTTTATTGAATGGAGCAACTGGTATAGCTGTTGGTATGGCTTCAGATATTCTTCCCCACAATTTAACTGAAGTGGCTAATGCATGTATTCATCTGCTCGATAACCCCCAAGCGGATATTAAAGCCATTTGTGAGCATATAAAAGGTCCTGATTTTCCAACCGAGGCAGAAATCATTACCCCTCGTGAAACAATCAGAGCCATGTATGAGTCCGGTAATGGCTCAATTAAAATGCGAGCAATTTATACTCAAGAAAAACAAAACATCGTTATAACTGCTTTGCCCTATCAGGTATCCGGAGCCAGGGTAATGGAGCAAATCGCGCTACAGATGCAACAGAAAAAATTACCTATGGTTGAGGATTTACGTGATGAATCCGATCATGAGCATCCAACCCGTTTGGTTATTATCCCCCGCTCTAATCGAGTGGATATTGAAAGTTTAATGTCTCATTTATTTGCTACCACGGATTTGGAGCGTAGCTATCGAGTTAACTTTAATATGATTGGACTGGATGGTAAGCCAAGGGTTAAAGGGTTATTAACCATTTTGACTGAATGGTTAGAGTTTAGGCTTGCTACAGTAAAAAGACGTCTTCAATTCAGATTGGAAAAGGTACTGGACCGTATTCATATTCTTGAAGGACTACTTATTGCTTATCTGAATATAGATGAAGTGATTGCAATCATTAGAGAAGATGAACATCCAAAACAGGGATTAATTTCACGATTTAACTTAACTGAACGACAGGCCGAAGCCATACTTGAAATGAAACTGCGTCATTTGGCAAAGTTGGAAGAGATTAAATTGCGTGGTGAACTAGATGAACTCTCTGACGAGCGTGATACTTTACAAAGAATACTGGCCAGCCATTCTCTCTTAAAAGAATTGGTAAAAGAAGAAATAATGAAAGATCGAGATGGATTTGGTGACTCCCGTCGTTCTCCCATTATTGCAAGAGAGGATTCTCAGGCATTAAAGGAAGAAGATATTTTGCCTAACGAACCCATTACGGTTGTTTTATCTAAAAATGGATGGGTTAGAGCCGCCAAGGGTCATGATGTGGATGGTAAAGAGCTTAGCTATAAAGCCGGTGATGAATTTAAAGTTCAAGCATCAGCGCGTACTAATCAGCAAATTTTATTTTTTGATGGAGAAGGAAAGGTTTATTCGCTGCCAGGGCATGCATTACCATCGGCACGAGGCCAAGGTGAACCTTTAACTGGAAAATTAAATCCTGCTGAAGGAGTATTGTTTGAAGCAATTGTTGGCGGAGAGCCTGATCAAAAGGTGTTATTAGCTACGGATTCCGGATATGGCTTTATAGCCAAAATTGAAGATTTATATGTAAAAAATCGTAATGGAAAGGCATGCATCAAACTAGGTGAAAACAGTCATGTATTGCCGCCAAGACTAATACCAAATCGAGATCAATTATTTGTCGCTTGTGCGACAAATGTAGGACGTTTACTGATTTTTTCACTTGAAGAGTTGCCCGAATTATCTCGTGGGAAAGGTAATAAATTGATTAGTATTCCTGCTGCTAAAGCTGTTTCACGAGAAGAATATATAGTTGATATGCAAGTTTTGACAACGAATGATGCGCTGACGGTCCATGCCGGTAAGAGGCATTTTACTCTCAAAGGTGAAGACTTGATTCACTATAAAGGCGAACGGGGTCGGAGAGGAAATCGGTTGCCTAGGGGGTTACAGAATGTTACTCAACTGCAAGTTACTCAGTCAGAGTAACAAGGCTGTTAGAGGCAGTATGTTTCCCGTGAAACACCTTTAAGCGATAACTTTAGATTAAACTGAATAATGCACTGAGTTAGCTTAGAGTTAATTGAATGCAACATTATTCTTTCTCAAGAATTTTTCTTAATATTTCTTTTCTATCTAATGATAAATCTACCAAGGGTAGGGTGGCTAGTGCCATGGTTTTATATAATCTATTGATTTCACTGTTTTTTATCGCTTCGAGATGCAAAGAAATAGTTTGAATGTCTCCTCTTGCCAAAGGGCCAGTTAAAGCACTTTTTATGCTATCTGCTTGACTCAAGTTAACGATATTACTGTGCATGAGATCGCATAGCATTTTTATTGATTGTGGTTGCTGTATTCCCGCTTGTAAAAGTAATTCTTCACTATATGTCGCTAAGGTCACTAAATAATTAGAAGCAATCGTTGCCGCAGCATGATAAATTGCTTTCATTTCAGGTTGAATTGCGATAATGCTGGCTCCCAGCTTCTCAAAAGCTGGCTTAAGCCAACGACACGCTTCAGAATCTCCCTCTATCACGCAATGAACTTGTTTAAACGCATTGGAATCTAAAGAATTGGAGCGGAATGCTTTCAAAGGATGCAGGCTTGCAATATAACAGCCCTGTTTTTTCAGAGGGAGAAGTACGCTTGAATTAAGAGCACCGCTACAATGGATTACCAGGCTACCTTTTTTTAATATTTGAACATCATCCAATATCGATACTACGTCTGTAATGGAGTCGTCTCTACAAGTTATCCACGTAATATCTGCTTCAGAAAGCTCTGATATTTTAGCAACTGCATTGCCAAATCCGATTTCATTGCAGGCCACCCTGGCACTTGTTAAATTTGAATTACAAATAGAATTTAAAGAGGCAATCTGATTAACAGACATTGCTATGCTTAAATTTTTACCCAGACGCCCAGCACCAATAATATTGAAATTCATAGTGAAACCAATGATTTGTCCCCGTCCATTTTCTTATTATAATGAAAATTAATTTATTGTCTTGCTAAATTATTAGCCTTAATTAATCAAACATTATCAGAGTCTACGAATTGGTTGAAATGAGGGATTGAATATAAATTGTTATTCTAGATATAAAAAAATAAAATTTTATCATAATTTGTGTCTTCTGATTGTTTTTTCCTCGAATTTGTAGCAGGATGAAGTTTCCACAAAAAATCAGGATGATATTATGAAAAAACGGATTGTTTCATTATTTGTCATTTCAACAGTAGTTTCATCTGTAAACGCTGCAACTCAAGCTATCATATGGGGTGAGTCAACGAAAGTATTACCTCAATTTAAGCAAGCCCATACCCTTAAAAAGCAAGGATTATTGCAAACTGTAAAGGGTCAACAAAGTGATTATAAACTGGAGTTACAAACTAACTCTAACAACTCGACCAGGCATGCCCGTTATCAAATAACCTACAAGGGGCTCCCGGTTTGGGGTTATCAGGTCATTTTCCATTCAAAAGATGGCGTCAAACAAACTGTAACAGGTATGAATATTACAGGAATAGAACAGGATATTCATTCTACTGAAGGAAAATTAAGCCCGGATGAGATAGAACAAAAGATTCTTGGAAAACTAACTTATCCGGTTAAGTTTAAAAACCTTAAAAAGGTTATTTATATAGATAAAGGAAATAAAGCCCATTTGGCTTATCATTTGTCTTACTATTCCAATAGTGAAAGAAAGCATGTCAATGCGCCCAATTATCTTGTAGATGCCAATAGCGGTGAGATTTTGAAGCAATGGGATGAGGTGCGTCATGAAAGAATTGGCCAGGGATTAGGTGGTAATGCTTTTCCTCTTCCCTATCGTCAGGGAATGTTTCAACATGGTAATGCCTTGCCTGGCCTCCCCTCTTTAGGGAAATTTGACGTTAATGTAAAGGATGGCTTCTGTCGAGTTGAAAATGAATCAATAAAAGTGATGAATTTGGAAAATCATAATATAGGTTATGAATTCTTTCCAATTACCACATTTACAGAATCTATGCTGAATTTAAGCGCCTTTTCGTATCCATGCGATGAAACCAGTTTGTTTTTAAACTATGCTGATGGCAGAACAGGACCTGTTAATTATGCCTTCTCTCCAATTAACGATACGATGTATTTTGCGCAACAAACCTTAGACATGTATCAAAAAGTTTATGGTGTTAATCATCCAATAGGAGATGATTTGCCGATACGAGCGTACACACATCTAGGTGATATGGATAACGCCTTTGCAGTACCAACTATCAGTCTTGATGGTGTTGTTTTGGCACATCAACAAATTGTTATCGGTAATGGCGATGAATTTTTAACAGCTCCTGCCCAGAGTGTATTGGGACATGAATTATCGCACAACTTTACTGCCTTACATTCCGGGTTGATGTATGAAGGGCAATCTGGGGGTATCAATGAATCCTTCTCTGATATGGCGGCAATGGCATTGTTAGATTATCTTAGTAAAGATTATCCATGGTATTGGGATGGTGAAGACTGGACTATTGGTCGTGAAGCTGTAAAAAGTGGGCAACCTATTCGTTATTTAGATGATCCGGCCAGGGATGGAATGTCTATAGGACATGCCAGTGAATACACGGATGCGCTGGATGTGCATATAACGAGTGGAGTGTTTAATAAAGCGTTTTATCTATTAGCACATAAACCAGGCTGGTCTATACAAAAAGCATTTCAGGTGATGGTGGATGCCAATATGAATTATTGGTCTCCTATTGCATACTATGATTTTGCTGCATGTGGTGTCATTCAAGCCTCCATTGACAGGCGTTGGGATAAAACACCTGTTATCGAGGCATTTGCTGAGGTGGGGGTTGCTTGTCCAATGCATAAAAGCTAGTTTTAACGTTGCTTCAGTTCAATAGTTAAGGTTATTTAAAATAGCGAGAATTGCTAAGGAAGATTCTTGTCTTTCTATGCAAGAACTCTGACTAGACAAAATAATTTTTCCAGGATTTCAAGGCTTGCTGCTGTACTCTAAGGGCGAGGCTCAGTTCAACAAAGACCTGGGTTGAAGCTCTTAGAGAGTAGGTTGCCAAATAATCAGCTATGCCTGAGTCAAGGTTTCTCAACGTTGCTTAGGTTATTCATCAAAAACAGAAATCGAATAAAACTCAATTTATTTTAAAAAAAAATCCCCAATTGCTGCAAAATTGGTTATAATATTTACATTTTGTAGTTTTGATAATATTTGAGTATCGCTCAAAATAACCAGAGCTTGATCCAAAAAATAATCCTATTGCCCTAGCTCAACTTAAATAGGATTAATTAGTAAATGAACAAGAGGTTAACTTCCAATGAGTATTACAGCCCAGGAGTTGGTAAAACAATACAAACTTCGTTTGACTCCCGCAATGGAAAAAGATTTATTGTCGGAAGAAAGCAGATTAAAGAAGGAGCTTGAAGCGGTTCCTTTTATCTCTGAGGAAAATCTGTATAAAAGTATTTTGCAAATGATTATTGTATTTTATGAAGAAAATACTTTGGAAGAAAATCGTTATTTATTGCAAGATCATGAGTTAATAAAGCAATTAAGTGCATTGATGTGGGATGATACCCAAATCAAATTAATTCCTTTTCTAATTCAGAAAAATTTCACTTTAAGTGAGGTTAAAGAGCTCTTATTTGATGAAGCGTATTATCGTTCACTTCATGTTCTTGTTGATTTTGGTTTAACTCAAGATATTCCTGAGTTATTAGCTCTTCGGGAAAAGAGAGAGCAACTAAAATTCATTAATACTTTAACAAATGATCATTGTAGAAAACTATGTCTTATATTTTGGGTCAAGGGGAGTTTATCGATTAAAGAAATACAAGACATTGTTCATGCTACCAGCCATTACCCAATGCTGGCTGAAACATTGATTGCATTAGATAAAACCAAAACCATTTCTATAAAACAGCTAAAAAAACTGGCCTTGGATCCCAAAAAGCATCAACAGGAATCCATTTTATATCATTACTCCGAACAATTTAAAGCCTATAATTTGCGTAAATCCGATTTATCCCAATTGAATTTAGATGACCTGGATGCATTAGGGAAATCCTTTAAAGTTTTGAAAGAAGCTGGGGTTGCCAATGATTATGCTTATCGGTTGACACTAAAAAATAGTAAAACTGGACAATTGCTTCGCTTGTTTTTGCCAGGGCTCGCTAAAATCGAGTCGCTCTCTCATAGAAAAGCTTTAATTGACCTTTTATATATAGGAGCTCAAAAAGGAGTTGTTACCCAGGGAAAGGCACTTTTACAAATTAAAGACACCAATTTACTGGCTTTGGCAAGGAGGTTGCGTGAACGATTTATTTGTGTTCAGCAGATGCAAGATCTTGGGTTTAAGAAAGAGATCATTGCATTCACAGGCGAAGAAAACAATATCAACTCCAGCCGTTTTAGGTATGTCATTATGAGAGTAGAGGAAAAATGTAAGGACATACATGAACGATTACGAAAATCATCTATTGATAAAGATAAAGTTGGTAATTGGCAGCGTGCTGATGAAAAATACAGACAAACACTTTACAGCATTGCTTATGATGGTATAACAAAATCAGGTGTCGACCTGCACATTAAGATGAAAAGTGCGGAAAAGGAAATATTAAGTATTGTTGACCCTGAAATAAAGTCAATCATACATAAAGTTTTAGTCGTTATAGCTAATATTATCATTACAGCACTGACGTTGGGTTTTGCTAATGATTTAAAGGAAAGTGCTACTGGCAATTATTGGTTTTTTAACCAAAGTCCGTCTGGAGAAGTCATAAGAGCCTTAAATAAAGAGGTATTAACTACTATTGACTCTCCGGAGTTAATTGCAATTTCGCCCTGATTCCAGGGCATCTCTCAACAAATCCTGATGGTTTTGGGTAATAAAAGACAACTCTGAGTGTTTAATTAAAACGATGGTTTGTAGCTTGTCATCATGCCCAATAATCAAGTAAATTTTCATTTATAACGCATTATGTGTGCTAGATGTGTAGTCTGTTTCTAGTCAAGAGTTATTTTGTATGAAAATTATACTTGAACTTCTTGACTATTTCTGATTAATATGGGGCATAGGAAGGATTGATCTGATTTAAAGGATTTGATATATGGGTTTGCCCAAAAAAGCACTGAAAGAGAGCCAGCTGCAATTCCTAACGGCAGGGACCGCAGTTTCGGATAGCTCTCATCAAACATACAAGGTCAGTTTTATTGAAAATGGCGTTATTAAAAATGCTTTTTATAAAAAACTGGACCCTAAAAATCATTATCCAGAACTTTTGGCGAAAATAAGTGTCGCAGTCTCTTTATTTAAAAGAATTTTTCAGGGAAAAAGATCGGCAGAAGAACGTCTTGTATTTGACGATGAAGATAGGCTGGTAGGTACTTTATCTATCAGTGTTGAAGGATTTAAAGGGTTTAATTTCCATAAAGAATCTGTGCCTCAAGAATCTTCCGCCAAAGAGCAGGTGATTCCCAGCACAAGAACCTTAATTGAAAAAAATTTCATGGAAATCCTTCTGGGAAGGTGGTTTCTTGATGATGATGACGGTCATCCACATAATATGAGCTTGGCCGGAGACATTGACTTTGATATGTTTTTTTATTGGTTCACCATCTTCATGAAAGAGCCCAGGCCAGGCATCGGCATACCTAAAACAAGGGTTAATTTGACTGTGCGCGATTGGGAAGGGTTTCCTAATGTCAGAGACTCAAAACCCTTCCATTGGCCAACATATAAACACCCGGGACAGGAAACTTTGCCAACGGTTTTGCCTGTTCAAGATAAGCTGGTTAATTTAATTCTTGAAAAGACGTACCCGGATCCTGGTCAATTTGAGCAACTCGCTCATGAATCGGTGGCACAGGAACAAAAATTTGCTGCCGCGTTGAAAATATTATTGACCTTTCAACCGGAGATGATCAGAAAACGTTTGACAGAACTTTTTGGCGAAATGACGTTAAACTATACTTCTCTGGATGAAACGGATGTCGCTCTGCGAAGTCAGTATGAGAAAGCATTTCCGCATTTATGCAATGAACACACTAATATAAAACCATTCGTTGATTTCATAATGAATTTATATCAAATGCATTATGATAATTTATATCGCGTAGTTGTTTTTTATATGGGGTGTGAAAATAATGGCTATGGAGTTCCTTTGTCTTCCACTTGCTCGGTGCTCTACCACAAACCATCAATTTATAAAGATATTGTCGAATGGGCAAAAACTCAGAATGTCACTATCTTTAGCAAGGACGACAGCAGCATCAAATTTGATGAGGACGAGTTGCGAAGAAGATACCATCAAGTGTGGCGAGACGCCTATGCACCCACTTTCAGAGATCTGTTGCATGACTCTTATAGTCTGACTAATAAACTATTACAGCAAGTTTCTACGTTTCACGTTGTTCTGAATGAAGTAGAAGGCAAAAAGCCAACCGATGATACCTTAACCAATGCTTGGGAATTATTTGGCACCATGCCTGAATTATCACTCGATAAAATTACTCCCTTAATTAGTGTAGATAGAGACAGCAAACTAAGAACAGCGTTAATATTGCTTGTTGAATTTACAACTCAATTTCATGCAGTAGCCAAGGCTTATTATCAGAAAGAAAGAAAGGATTTAACCGAGGAAGACAATCTTGAATTCTCTGAACAATTAGTACAATTGTATACGGGCTATAATCTGAAAATTCGTCAAAGTTTAGCTCATACAAGCACTCTTGCTGGTGAGTTTAATCGAATAGCAGTTGGTTTAAAACAATACACGGAGCGGGCCAATTTCCAATTGCATTTAACTACAACAGATGAACAGATGAAGGAAGCTACTGTCGCTACGACTCCCAAAGAAATATTGCCGCATACGCATGAAGACGTCATCAGGCAGTTTAATGACTCTTTGTTCCTTTGGGCAAAGAACTTAAGACCTGAAGATTTGACTCATCATATCTCTGAAATAATTGATAAGTATTATGCCCCAACTATAGAACTGTTATCAAAGCGGCACAGGGCACAACCAGTCAAAGAGTATTTACAAGCCAGCGCAAGTGAAAGTGGTGAAAACAGGTTGGCTTATATTTTAAGTGCCGGGGAAGGGGATACAGGTGCTTTAAATACTTTACTTATTCAACATCTCACACCTTATATGTTACAAACCTATCCTTTGTTGAGTATTCGTAATGCAGTCAAAGAAGGTAATTTTGATAAGGATATAGAGATTTTTACCAAAGCGGCTGTAGATTTTGCTAAACATGACAGGCGTTTTATTCATTTATACAATGTTGAGGGAAAGTCTCTATTTTACAAAACGATGTATGAGTGGCTTGACGCACTCCCTTCAACCAAGTTTAAAGGATTGCTGGAGTCTGCATTAAAAGAATATGAAGGCAAATTATGGTGGTCCACTTCAAGAAGATCAGAGGTAGAAGGTTATTGTACAAGATTCTCACAAGCAAAAAGTATTGCTATGACTTTTTTAAATGGGAAAGATTCTTCCTCTTTGAATGATATTTTATTCGATAAAATCATTGCGGCTATACAAAAAGATATAAATAAAGACAAAGAAAAATTAAAGATACCGGGATTCAGGCTATTAAATTGTTATAATGCCAAAGAGCATAGAGCTGATTATTTTAAAGAGGTCAAAAATTATGCAGAGCCGATATCCCATAGGCAAGAAACCACTTTGAATTCGAACGTCACGAACTTGGTGATTTAAATTTTATCTGGTATAGATTGACTCGTCTTATTGTGACAATACAATAAGCTTTGGGTTATTATTCTCTTTTTTTAGTTTTGAGTAAAAAGTATGTTTCATGATGTACTGAAGACCTTACCCCAATACCTTATTCCGAAACACGGTATTACTGCTTTAGCAGGATATTTTGCTAACGTTAAGAGTCCTCGTTTCAAGAATTTCTTAATTCGAAGCTTTATTCATAAGTTTGATGTAGATATGAGTGAGGCACTTATTGAGGATCCCAAGTCCTATGACTGCTTTAATGATTTTTTTATTCGTCATTTAAAACCGGAATGCCGTCCTCTCTCTCAGTCAGATGTCATTTGTCCAGTTGATGGTTGTATCAGCGAAATAGGTAAGATTGAGCGGGGACAATTATTGCAGGCTAAAGGTAAATATTATTCTGTGCAAGAACTTTTAGCTTGTGATGAGCAATTGGCCGAGCAATTTGTGCAGGGACAATTTGCAACTCTATACTTGTCGCCGAAAGATTACCACAGGGTACATATGCCAATAGATGCAGAGCTCGTTTCAATGACTTATATTCCCGGTGCCTTGTTTTCCGTTCAGCCAGCAACTACCCGTGTTGTTCCTAAATTGTTCGCCCGCAATGAAAGGCTTGCCATTTTTTTTAAAACTAAAATTGGCCCAATGGTGATGGTGATGGTTGGGGCTACTATTGTAGGTGCAATTGGAACCAGTTGGTATGGTGATATCAAAAGATCAAAAAAAATGGAACGTTTTGATTATAGTGAGCATCTTCCACTAAAGATTATATCTCAGGGAAGTGAAATGGGTTATTTTAAATTGGGCTCTACAGTTGTTTTATTGTTTGCAAACGGTGAGAAAATACAATGGGATAAAGAATTATCTGCCGGTAGTAAGATTCAATTGGGTAAACCAATGGGAATCATTACTTGATTGATGGTACCGAGAAGAGGACTCGAACCTCCACGGGGTTGCCCCCACTAGCACCTGAAGCTAGCGTGTCTACCAATTCCACCACCTCGGCATAGGGCGTTAAGGTACGCAAATTATAGTGTTCTGTCAATACACCTCTTGCGTGAAATCAAAAAAGTAGAAGTTATTTGAGATTTATTGGTGTGAATAGGGAAAGCCAGCTTTTAATATTCTTTCTCGTACTCCTCTCCATTCACTCGTATCGGGTGGTAGCTCGATAGCTATACAAATGGCATCGGATGTATCAGCTAATCTTAGTTGATAATACAAGTCATAGGCAGATTTTTCAGGATGTATCCCCAGTGGATGAAAGAGATTAGTCTCGACACCAGGGGGTTGTCTATTTGCTATGACATAAACAGTCCCCTTGCGTTTTTGACAAAATTGGGAAAGGGTTTCATATTGATCAAAATAATATAAAGTTTTTTGTGGTTGATAATGGCTATCTAATTTACCAGGGACACGAATGTCGTTTTTATGAGTCGAGCATCCTATGGCAATCGTTTCAGCAATCGTTTTTTCATCTATTATCCCATGGCGTAAAATTTGATAGGAATCAGGATTGGTAGCATCTACAATAGTTGATTCAATTCCCACGCGACAACGACCACCGTCCAGGATGGTTAACTCGGCATCATTAAATGATTGTTTAACGTGCAAAGCGGTTGTAGGGCTAATTTTTCCAAAAGGATTGGCAGAGGGTGCCACCACAGGAATATTTAACTTTTGTAACAATTTTTGTGTTAAGGGATGATCCGGGCACCTTATTGCTATGGTCGATTGACCACCGGTAATGAGTGGATTGATTTGATCTTTTTTACAATGGAATACCAGGGTTAATGGTCCAGGCCAAAATTTGCCAACTAACTGACGTGCATACTCAGGCACCTCTTCCACGAGATCATGCAGATCCCAATTGGAAGCAATATGAACTATCAGAGGATGATTTAAAGGCCTGTTTTTCATCTCAAACACAGCTCTAATGGCTGCATTATTGTTTATTGGTGCTGCCAATCCGTAAACCGTTTCAGTCGGTATAGCTACTGGTTTTCCCTGTTGTAAATCATGAATTGCCCGATTGAGATTGGTAGTAATTATGGACATATAAGGGGCTCGATAAAAAATTACACTTATTAAAAATAGTTATGCTTCAGGGTTGTTTTTCTGTTTTTTACGCTCAATTTAACAATCAACTTCCATAAAAACCTTGAGGGGATCAGGCTGGACCAATAATCTGATTTTCCCTCAAACCTATGCTGTCAATTCAATGGCAATAAACTAATGAATTTTAGTCTCTCTAAAAACACAAATTCCAGCAATTTCTAAAACGGTTTATTATAGAACATATGGTTCATATTGTGGAGTCCACATCGTTCTTTTTATAGAATCATCGATTTGATTATCACTCATTGGTTCTATGTGACCTTCTTTTATACCCTGTAAAATAACCGCTCTCGCTATATGTTGGCTTACTTCTCTAATTGAAGTTAACTCGGGAAGCAAGCGCCCTTCCCCAGTTTTGATTGCAGGCGCTAGCTCACTTAATGCTACAGCTGCTGCCATCATCATCAAATCCGTCACTCTTTTGGCTTGTCCTGCAACGACTCCAAGACCAACTCCCGGGAAAATGTAAGAATTATTGCATTGAGCTATCTCAATTTTACGGCCATTCATTGCAACTGGCTCAAAGGGACTGCCGGTTGCAATTAAAGCTTTACCTGCCGTCCAATTTAACAGATCGTGAGGGATTGCTTCTGCTCGAGAAGTCGGGTTTGATAAAGGAAAAATGATGGGGCGCTCACAATAGCTTATCATGGTCTTAATCATTGCTTCGTTGAACTGGTTAGGTTGGCCAGATACACCAAGGAGTATGGTCGGTTGGGCATTGTTAATGACATCTGTTAAAGTAATCTCTCCCTTTTTTTCTAATTTCCAATTTTGCAGGCTGGCAGAAGACCTGATAAATCCTTTTTGAAATGGCAATAGATCTTTCATTTCATCATGTAAAAGCCCATACCTGTCAACTAAATAAAAACGTGATCTGGCTTCTTGTTCAGTAAGCCCCTGGTTCATCATGGCATGCACCAATTGTTCACTTATCCCACAACCCGCTGATCCTGCGCCTAATAAAGCAACGCGATGCTCTTTTAATGGAATATTAGTCACACGAGTTGCCGCCAGTATGGCGGCTACAGCAACGGAAGCCGTTCCTTGAATATCATCATTAAAAGTACACAGCTGATCTTTATATCGCTCCAATAAAGGATAGGCATGCTGTTGTGCAAAATCTTCGAATTGTAATAGTACATGGGGCATATGACGTTTTATACTTTGCACAAATTGATCAACAAAGTCATCATAATCTTTGCCTGAAATCCGAGTATGTCTCCATCCAATATATTCCGGATCTTCCAGGCGTTCCTTATTATTGGTTCCTACATCCAGAATAATAGGTAAAGTATTAGATGGGTGTATACCACCGCAACTGGTATAAAGAGACAGCTTACCTATAGGAATTCCCAATCCACCTGCTCCTTGATCTCCCAGCCCTAAGATCCGCTCGCCATCCGTGACTACAATTACTTTGATTGAACGAGTCGAGGCAATGTTTTGTATGATGCTGTCCAGCTTGTCTCGCTCTGGATAACTTAGAAATACTCCTCTTGGTTGCCGATATATATGGGAAAACATTTCACAGGCTTGGCCGACAACTGGTGTGTAGATAATAGGCAAAATATCAACCAGATTATCAATTATAAAACGATAAAAAAGTACTTCATTTCGGTCCTGTAAGGCACGTAAGTAAATGTGTTTCTCCAAAGGGTCCTCTTTGGCACTATAAGCGTCAAGGCAGCGAACTACTTGTTGTTCAAGGGTTTCCACTGTGGTTGGTATTAAACCATGCAAGGCAAACTCATCTCTTTCTTGGAGGCTAAATGCAGTACCTTTATTTAGTATGGGATCTCTTAGTAAGTCCATTCCCCTTTTTGTTATTTTGATTGCCATCAGAACACTCCTTGTGAATATTTGTAGCCAGGAAATTAAAATCAGGACGCAAAACTCCAATATTTTTGTCTCGGCCTTGGGGTTTTGCGTGAGTCTTATAAATGCTTATTTGTTCTTTTATTGTAATTCTCACATAGTTTTTAGTTTAGTCGATTTTTTTGATTTTGTGCTAATAGCGTGTTTTGCCTTTTATTTTTTGCCGGCATAAAATGGTTGAAATGGGAATATTGGGATAATTGGCTGTGTTACTCAAATGGATAGAAAAATTAATTGATGGGTATTTTGCTGTAATTCCCAGGCTCACACCAGAATCCGAAAATATCAATAGCGCGTTAGTAATCGCTCATAGAGGGGCTCATAATAATGCAAGGGGGATAATAGAAAACACCCTGGAGGCATTTCAGATCGCAAAAGAGGCCGGATGTTGGGGAATTGAAATGGATGTACACCTCACTAAGGACAAGGTGCTCGTTGTCAATCATGACCCTACTTTAAATCGATTATGGAATAAGGATATTACTATAGCCGATCTGAATTTTAGCGAATTGCGCGCTTTGGAATTCAGGATCCCATCTCTTTCTGAAGTAGTGAGTCAGTATGGGAATTCCATGCATTTATTTATTGAGTTAAAAACAGCCATTGAGGATGAAAAGATATTGGTACAAGCTTTGCAAAATCTAACGCCATGTAAAGATTATCATTTGTTGACTTTGCAGGAATCTACTTTTAAGAAATTGTGTCGTTTTCCTAAGCAATCTTTATTGCTTGTTGCAGTGCATAATAATGTTAAGAAATTTTGTGAATTAAGTATTAGGGAAGGTTATGGAGGCGTACTGGGTAATTATTTATTATTGACCAATAGGGTATTAAAATTTTTACAAGATGCCAATCAACATTTTGGCGTTGGTTTTGTCGATTCTAAAAACAGTCTGTATAGAGAGTTGAATAGAGGGGTTAAATGGCTCTTTACTAATGAGGCAATGAAAATTAATCAGTTCTTAAATGATTTAAGAAATAAAATGTAACCATTTTAATAATGGCTCCTGCCTGTTTTGACAATTCAATAATCATCACATAGTCTTAAATTAACATCTCTATTTTATCAGTTAGCAAGGATTAGGACCTTAAGATGGCAGTTTTAAGGCTAGGGCATTTGAGTAAGTGATGGCAGGGGGTACAATGACTCTAAAAATTACCTTTTTAGGCTCCGGATCGTCCTTTGCTATAGGGCCCGAAAACTATCAATCCAACGTGCTTTTAGAGCTAGAAAACGATACTTTATTAATCGATGCAGGAACGGATATCAAATACTCATTACGAGATCAAGGATTAAGTTATAAAGATATAAAAAATATTTATATCAGCCACTTGCATTATGATCATTGTGGCGGATTGGAATGGCTCGCTCTAATCACTTATTTTGATCCTAATCACTCACTCAGACCTTGCTTAATCGCCTCTGATAAAATCATCACTGAATTATGGGATAAAAGTTTATCCGGTGGTTTAAGTACTTTACCTCACGTGAGAGCAAATCTTAGTGCCTTTTTTGATGTTAAACCGGTAAAGCAATATGAGGGTTTTGTTTGGCAATCTATAGAATTTAAATTGGTACAAACAGTCCATTACTATAGCGAATATGAATTGATGCCAAGTTTTGGTTTGATATTTGACTATAATAAATCACGTATCCTTTTTACATCAGATACACAAAGTTGCCCGGCACAGTTAATATCCTTTTATGAGGAATCAGATATTATTTTTCATGACTGTGAAACCACAGAGTCTAAAAGTGGGGTACATGCACACTATTCTGAGCTTGTTAAACTTCCTTCCCACTTAAAGAAAAAAATGTGGCTATATCATTATAATCCAGGGAAATTGCCTAATGCCAAAAAGGATGGTTTCTTAGGTTTTGTTGCCAAGGGACAAAGCTTTGTATTTTGATTTAACTGGCGCACATGCTCCCGGATAAACCAGGGAGCATGTTGTCAAAGGCAAATTTAACAAATTGGGTGACAACTTGGGAGAAAGCCATTTCAATTCAATTGAAAGAAGGTTGTCTTTTCACTACTGATTGGTGAACTGGTTAATAGTACGAGTTATTCGATTGACCAATTCATCAATTTCATCTTCACTGATAATAAGTGGAGGTAATAGTCTCACTACCGTTTCAGCTGTAATATTGAACAAAACCTGGTTTTCCAAACCCAGAACACGCATATCGCTTGCAGGTCTATCCAATTCTATCCCAATCATGTAGCCTTTGCCACGTATGGCTTTTACATTGGGATGTTCTCCCAGGTTGGTAATTAATTTATCCATTAACAAAGCACTGTTTTTAGTGACTCGCTCACATAATCTATCTCGTTCAATGACCTCCAAAACAGTCAAAGCGGTAGCACAAGCTAAAGGATTACCACCAAAAGTCGAGCCATGATTTCCGGGTTTAAATAAATCTTTAGCTCTCTTGCTCATTAAGCAAGCCCCAATTGGCATACCGTTTCCAAGTCCTTTTGCAGTGGTAAGAATATCGGGTTGGATGTTGTAATGCATACAAGAATAAAGCTTACCTGTTCTGCCATTGCCTGTTTGTATTTCATCCAAAATTAACATCCAGTCATTCTGTTCGCAAAGGTTTGCTAAGGCACGTAGATAACCTTCCTCTGCCGGATAAATTCCCCCCTCACCCTGAATAGGTTCTACCATAACTGCAACGACATCCTCTCTGTTGGCTGCAATGGTATGAATGGCATCAAGATCATTAAAGGGAGCACGAATAAATCCTGGGACCAAGGGTTCAAAACCAGCTTGAACTTTACGGCTGCCTGATGCGGTTAAGGTTGCCATAGTGCGGCCATGAAATGCTTTTTCCATTACAATAATAGAAGGCGTTTCAATTCCCTTTTTATGGCCAAACAAACGGGTGAGTTTGATGGCAGCCTCATTCGCTTCTGCTCCAGAATTGGCAAAAAAAACCTGCTCCATTCGCGCCATCGAAGTAAGTTTGGCAGCCAGTAATTCTTGCTCTTTAATATGAAAGACATTCGAAGTGTGTATTAGCTTGGCTGCCTGCTCTTGTATGGTACGGGTGACATCAGGGTGCGCATGACCTAACCCACAAACTGCTATCCCGCTTAAGCCATCGAGGTATTTTTTCCCCTGCTCATCATACAACCACACGCCTTCTCCATGCGTGAAGGTTACAGGGATTGGGCTGTAACTTGTAATTAAACTCATGATGTCTCCATAAACTCAAAATTATCCAGTAAGGATTGCAACAAATCCAGCTTGTTATTTTATTTCAGATTACTGCTCGCAAAATCCCAATTGACTAATGACCAAAAGGCTTCAATATAATCCGGGCGCCTGTTTCTATAATCGATGTAATAAGCATGCTCCCACACGTCACAAGTTAATAAGGCCTGTAATCCTTCAGTCATTGGTGTTCCAGCATTACTTGTGTTGATGATTTTTAAAGCACCTGCCTGATCCTGAACCAGCCATGCCCATCCAGAACCAAATGTTGTTGCGGCAGTTTGCGTAAATTGTTCTTTGAATGCAGCAAAAGAACCAAAGTTTTTATTAATGGCTTCAGCCAGCTTGCCTTTTGGCTCACCTCCACCATTAGGGCTCATGCTGTGCCAATAAAAGGTGTGATTCCAAACCTGAGCTGCATTGTTAAAAATGCCGCCTTTGGCTTTCATGATGATCTCTTCCAGTGTCATGGATTCAAATTCTGTTCCGGGAATTAATTTATTTAAGTTGGTAACGTAAGTATTATGGTGTTTACCATAATGGTATTCCAAAGTTTCTTTGGAAATATGAGGAGCCAGTGCATCCAATGCATAAGATAATTGTGGCAGGGTAAAAGTCATATCAATCTCCAGGATTAAAAGTGATTAGTTTATCAGGATAAGTACGATATTCAATGTGCCATTACTGAGCGTTTCAATATTTTTATAGCCTTGGCTATGACTGCATTTTTCCTAGTATAATATTCTTTTGCGGAATAATGGATTTTCTTCTCATCAAGGTGGGAATTTTTGACGCATTTAGTACTAAATTGGTATTTTATTGATCGTTGAGGTGGGGTAAAATATCACTATAAGAAAAAGATTGATAGGATTGTCACAATAGAATGATTAGTTGCGACCTTGTTTGGTTTTCGACATAATTGGGTTTTTTATTTTATATAAAGGTGCATAGTGGATACTTTAGAAAAGATTAAAAAGCAAATTGCTGAAAATGCGATAATGCTCTACATGAAAGGCACTCCCAAGATGCCTCAATGCGGGTTTTCCGCTCGTGCAGTTCAGTGTATTGAGGCTTGTGGAGTCGATTTTGCGTACGTCGATATCCTTGCTAATCCTGATATTCGTCAAGTTTTACCCCAATTTTCTGACTGGCCTACCTTTCCTCAACTTTATGTGAAGGGTGAATTAATAGGGGGATCTGATATCATAGCCGAAATGTTTCAGCAAGGAGAGTTAGAGCCTATGTTGCGTGATGCAGTAGCGGCATAATTTTAATAACAATTGTGGGATTATACTCACCCACCGCTAATGGAGATTATAGAATGAGTGTTTTAGTTGGGCGTAAAGCACCTGATTTTACTGTGGCTGCAGTAATGGGCAATGGGGAAATTGTTGATAAATTCAATTTACACGAACATTTGAAAGGCAAATACGGATTGGTATTCTTTTATCCCTTGGATTTTACCTTTGTATGTCCTTCCGAGTTAATTGCTCTTGATCATCGTATTGAAGAATTCAAAAGACGTAATGTTGAGGTGGTTGCTGTATCTATTGATTCACATTTTACACATAATGCCTATAGGAATACTCCTGTGAAAAATGGTGGAATAGGGCCTGTGAGATTTACTTTGGCAGCTGACATGACTCACAGTATATGCCAATCCTATGGAGTAGAACATCCAGTTGCTGGTGTGGCTTTCCGAGGAGCTTTTGTTATTGATACGAATGGTATGGTTCGTTCACAAATCGTCAATGACTTGCCGATAGGAAGAAATATTGATGAGATTATTCGTATCATCGATGCGGTTCAATTCTTTGAAGAAAATGGTGAAGTTTGTCCTGCTGGCTGGAAAAAGGGACAAGCTGGCATGAAAGCATCTCCTAAAGGTGTTGCAGAATACCTGTCTGAGCATTCCGAGTCCTTATAATAAAGGACAAGGAAATAGAATCCTTTTGTTGTTGGGTTTTTATTGCAAAGCGTGACACAAGAAAATTTCTACCAAACTCCTGGATTACCTAAAACAGTAATCCAGGCTATTTATGTTTTTCTTATATCAGATGTTCAGCATTCGCCACTTGTTTATCATAAGGCAAAACAAATCTGCCGTTTTTTCCGCATCATATATGGCAGAGTGCGCTTCCTGGCTGTCAAAATGTAATCCAGCTGCTTGAGCCGCTTTGGCCAATACGGTTTCTCCAAAAATCAAACCTGCTAATGTGGCCGTATCAAAGCAAGTGAAGGCATGGAAAGGTGATTTTATTCCAGTTCTTTTGATGGCTTCTTTGATAAACAACAAATCAAACCAGGCATTATGCCCCACCAAGACAGCTCTTTGGCAACGGGTTTTTTTTAGCAGGTCATGGATGGGTTTGAATAATCGAGAAAGTGCGGTTTGTTCATCTACTGCAAAACGAAGAGGCTGGTAAGGATCTATTTGGTTGAACTCCAGTGATTTTTGATCCAGTTCTGCGCCCGGGAAAGGTAAAATATGTTCAAAATAACTGCTCTCTCTTTTTAATAAGCCTTGCTCATCCATATCTAATAAAACAATACACATTTCCAGGAGAGCATTTTTTTGAGGATCTATTCCTGCTGTTTCTATATCAACAACAACAGGTAAAAAGCCACGAAAGCGATTTTTAATGGTATTACTTAGAATGTTATTGCGAGAAACCATTAATACTCCAGTTTATAGTGTCTCCAGCGGCAATAGGTACAACATGAGTTGATCCAAATGGCATCGAATTAGGGATAGTCTGAGGAGATTTAATTAGTTCCAGTTGTTGTTGGTTAATAGGGAGCTGGTAAAACTCAGCCCCAAATCGACTAAGAAAATCATTGAGCTTTTTTAATTGGTTAAGTTCATCAAAGATTTGTGTGTAGAGTGCTACTGCAAAGGGGGCTGAATAAATGCCGGCGCATCCACAAGCATTTTCTTTAGTATTGATGGCATGGGGGGCACTGTCAGTGCCGGCAAAAAATTTTGGATTTCCACTTGTAGCGGCTAGTTGTAACGCTTTTTGGTCCTTTTCATGTTTTAAAATGGGTAAACAATAATAATGCGGTCTAATGCCTCCAGCGAGTAGTTTATTGCGATTATAAAGCAAATGGTGAGGAGTTATTGTTGCGGCAAGATTTGAAGGTCCTTCAGAAACATAATCTACCGCGGTTTTGGTCGATATATGCTCCAACACGATTCTCAATTTGGGGAAATGTGTGGCAATGGGTTTCAGGTATTCATCAATAAACAATGCTTCGCGCTCAAAAATATCGCTGTGAGTGACCTCACCATGAATTTGCAAGACTAAATTATTCGTTTGCAATATTTCAAATAGGGGATAGAGTGCCTTCAAAGATTTAGCGCCCTCTTCAGCATTTGTTGTCGCTCCAGCAGGATAAAGTTTTGCTCCAACTATATAAGAAAGTGCAGCAGCTTGTTGTAGTTCTTCTGCTTTAACAGATTCATTTAAATAAAAAGTCATATAAGGAATAAAGGAATTTTGTTTAGGAATGGCTGCAATGATTCTGTTCCTATAACTCTCAATGGCTGATAAGTTTGTTAGTGCTGGTTTGAGATTGGGCATCACTAACGCTCGGGCAAAATGTTGGGCGGACGCTTTGACGGTATGAGTTAGAAACTCTCCATCTCGCAGATGGAGATGCCAATCGTCAGGCCGATTAATTATCAGAGTTTGCATAATAAAGATTCCTGCATTATTGCCGATAAAAGAGGATAACATGAATTGGGCAATTGGGATGAGCAAAAAATGATTTCAGATCATTTTATGTGCAAAAAAATAAAAATAATGGCATGGAGTTATTTATTCATTACTGCCACCGTCTTTGCCGCTCCATCAATCCAATATGCCAGCCCTATGGGAGAAGAAAATTGGCGTATGACAGGAAATCCTCTTCGATGCGGTTTATCATTGACTATTCCAAATTATGGTATTGGATACTTTGAGCAATACGCAACGAAACCACCACACTTTATTCTGCGTAAATGGGATCAAGCTCAACGGGTCTTTCCAGCTCAAGTCATTGCAAGTCCCCCAGTATGGAAGCCATTATTAACCAGGTCTTATCTGGTAGCACGCACTTTAATGAAACCAGGGGAATATGGATTATTTTTAAAACGACAGCCTGCTTTAAAATTATTGACCTTTTTATCTCAGGGATATCAGGCAAACTTTAACTATTTATCAGAGGAAGGATTTCGCACTACGGTTATACTCTCCCCTATTCGTTTTCAAAAGGTATATTCACAATATCAACGTTGTCTTGGTAGCTTGTTGTCTTTCAACTATGACGATGTAAAAGAAAGCGTGTTTCATTTCGGTGTGGATAGTAAGTTACTATCTGATGCAGATAAAGCGCAATTACGACGAATTGCCCAATACGTTGATGCTGATATACAAATTGATGTCATTAAAATTATTGGCCATGCCGACGATAGCGGGCGTAAAGGCTACAATAATGCCATTTCACAATATAGAGCTGAGGCTGTGAAAAATTATTTGATTTGGCTTGGAGTACCTCAAAGAAAACTCTCAATAACATGGGTTGGAGCTCTGCAACCGATAGCCAGGAATGATACTGATGAGGGGCGGGCAGCGAATAGACGTGTTGTTGTGACATTGATAAAAAAATAAGGCTTGTGGTTAAAAAAATATCTTTTTATGATGTCTTTTCATCTTCAAAAATCCATTTCTGGTGGAACAAATTTCCTTTGAGTGAGACAAGGCAATAATGTAAAAAAAATGACGATACTGTTTAATTTTAGTTATATCGTCATGAAAATATTCGAATTTTTAATAAATTTTCTTGACTTATTTAAAATCACTGCAGATACTCATATCGTTGCATGCTTCGAACCTAAGCGACGATGCGTGCTATTGACAACTCCAAATGGTGAGTTATCAATAAAATGGAAACTCAATAATAAACAAGTGGAGACAAGGCATGTTTAGTTTGAAAAAAACAGCAGTGGCAGTACTCGCTTTAGGAAGCGGTGCAGTGTTTGCTGGAACCATGGGACCAGTTTGCACCCCAGGTAATGTAACTGTTCCTTGCGAAAGAACTGCATGGGATATTGGTATCACCGCACTATATTTGCAACCAATTTATGATGCTGACTGGGGCTACAATGGTTTCACCCAAGTTGGTGGCTGGCAGCATTGGCATGATGTTGACCATGAGTGGGATTGGGGCTTCAAATTAGAAGGCTCTTATCACTTCAATACTGGCAATGACATCAATGTAAACTGGTATCACTTTGATAACGACAGTGATCACTGGTTTGATTTTGCTAACTGGCACAACTACAACAACAAGTGGGATGCAGTTAATGCTGAACTGGGTCAATTCGTAGATTTCAGCGCTAACAAGAAAATGCGTTTCCATGGCGGTGTTCAATATGCTCGTATTGAAGCTGATGTGAACCGTTATTTCAATAACTTTGCCTTTAACGGATTCAACTCTAAATTCAACGGCTTTGGTCCTCGCACTGGTTTAGACATGAACTACGTATTTGGCAATGGCTTTGGTATTTATGCTAAAGGAGCTGCTGCTATTCTGGTTGGTACCAGCGATTTCTACGATGGAATCAACTTCATTACTGGTTCTAAAAATGCGATCGTTCCTGAGTTAGAAGCTAAGCTTGGTGCTGATTACACTTACGCAATGGCTCAAGGCGATTTGACTTTAGACGTTGGTTACATGTGGTTTAACTACTTCAACGCTATGCACAATACTGGCGTATTTAATGGATTTGAGACTGATTTCGCAGCTTCTGGTCCTTACATTGGCTTGAAGTATGTTGGTAATGTGTAATTTGTTAAGCTGATAAGAAATTTCAGCAATACTGTTGACTTTATAGAAGTCCGGCTGGATAATTTATCCAGGTACGCTCTCGATTAGAGCGAAGAATGCGTACTGTTGCTGATATGCTAAATTAGTAACGAACGGAAATTAATAATAAAAAAAGTGGAGATAAGCATGTTAAATTTGAAAAAAACAGCGGTAGCTGTTCTTGCTTTAGGAAGCAGTGCAGTGTTCGCTGGTACTATGGGACCAGTTTGCACCCCAGGTAATGTAACTGTTCCTTGCGAAAGAACTGCATGGGATATTGGTATCACCGCACTATATTTGCAACCAATTTATGATGCTGACTGGGGCTACAATGGTTTCACCCAAGTTGGTGGCTGGCAGCATTGGCATGATGTTGACCATGAGTGGGATTGGGGCTTCAAATTAGAAGGCTCTTATCACTTCAATACTGGCAATGACATCAATGTAAACTGGTATCACTTTGATAACGACAGTGATCACTGGTTTGATTTTGCTAACTGGCACAACTACAACAACAAGTGGGATGCAGTTAATGCTGAACTGGGTCAATTCGTAGATTTCAGCGCTAACAAGAAAATGCGTTTCCATGGCGGTGTTCAATATGCTCGCATTGAAGCTGATGTGAACCGTTATTTCAATAACTTTGCCTTTAACGGATTCAACTCTAAATTCAACGGCTTTGGTCCTCGCACTGGTTTAGACATGAACTACGTATTTGGCAATGGCTTTGGTATTTATGCTAAAGGAGCTGCTGCTATTCTGGTTGGTACCAGCGATTTCTACGATGGAATCAACTTCATTACTGGTTCTAAAAATGCGATCGTTCCTGAGTTAGAAGCTAAGCTTGGTGCTGATTACACTTACGCAATGGCTCAAGGCGATTTGACTTTAGACGTTGGTTACATGTGGTTTAACTACTTCAACGCTATGCACAATACTGGCGTATTTAATGGATTTGAGACTGATTTCGCAGCTTCTGGTCCTTACATTGGCTTGAAGTATGTTGGTAATGTGTAATTTGTTAAGTAATTAAGTTCTTTTTGAGCCCATCACAAAAATGATGGGCTTTTTTTTTGAAATGGAGTCCATATGTTGAAAAAGACAAGTTTAGCCCTATTGGGATTGGCTGCAAGTGGTTATGCATTAGCAGGTACTATGGGACCTGTTTGTACACCAGGTAATGTCACTGTTCCCTGTGAAGCAAAACGTTGGGATTTAGGTATACAGGCACTCTATCTAAAATCAGCTTATGATGCCGATATGGCCTATAGACAAGTTCACGTAGCACCCACGAGATATGACGATGATCAGGGTTGGGATTGGGGATACCGATTGGAAGGTTCCTATCATTTCAATACTGGTAATGATGTGACTATTAATTGGACTCACTACAGCGATTTCACAAACCCGAGTGGTCTTATCGGGCGAATCGACGTATTGCCACCTACATTAAGATTTCCACGTTTATTTAGCGCAATATACAAAAACCGATTTGAGCAAGTAAACCTGGTGATGGGGCAGCATGCTGATTTTGGTCTAGTCAAGGATATGCGTTTCTATGGTGGTTTACAGTACGCCAACATTGAAATTGATAATACAAACTATTATTACGGTGCCTTTCCTCAGTTAGGCGGGGTCAACCTGTTTGATAATACTGATTATAAAGGAGTAGGACCTGTTGTAGGAATCGATTATGCCTATGCCCTAACCAATGCATTGAGTGTCACTGCGAACGGTGCGGCTTCAGTTCTATATGGTAAGGGTAAATATAATATTGGATATGTTGCATTGCCTACAGGTTCCAGTGGAGCGGTTGTTCGATCCATTTACGCAAACAAACGAACAATAGTTCCAAGTTTGGAAGCTAAGCTTGGATTAAACTATGCTTACAATATGGCTCAAGGAGTATTAAATCTTGAAGGTGGTTATCAGGTAACGAACTACTTCAATGCTCTGCATACTCAATTCTTGCAAAACATGGCAAATCCTGTAACCAATAGTGATTATGGGCTTTATGGGCCATATATTGGTGCAAAATATATTGGTAACGTCTAAACGAAATCCTATGCTTAAATGCGCTCGCCATTGCCGAGCGCATTTCTTTGAACATCCTGCTTAAAAAGTGTTATAAAAAATTCCTCAATAAAGAAATATAATCACACCAATCTATTCTAATTTCTAATTAACCAAATCTCTAATTTATAGAGATATAGGTAAAAAACTATAGATGCATACAAATAAATCAATTTATTTTAAATTTTAGCGGAGTGATCCTATAGCCAGCCAGTAATTGCCGCGTTATAATCCCGAGGCTATCCGTTTAGGATGTAAAAATAATAAACAGGAGTACCCCCGCATGAAGTTTAAAAAATTTATTTTGGCTCTCGCTTGTTTATCATCGCCATTATATGCGGATCAAGATCAACAACTGAAAAGTGAAATTCAACGATTACAGCATCAAGCAGAAGATTTACAAGCCCAACTCAATCGCTTACAAAAACAATTAGCAAGTCATAAGAGCTCTCCGCAAACTCAAAAGGCTGTCACAAAGCCAGCAGAGCCACAGAGTGAGCCGACAGCTAAATCAGGATCTGCCATAGAAGAAAAATATCACTCATCCAAAGTAGAGGTACACGCGCCTGATGCCCATCCGGAATCTATCAGCTTTTATCCAACAGCGTTGATAGCTGATAACAGAGTGGTAACCTATATAGCAGGGACTCCTGTAGTAAGCTCGCCATTCCTTGGTGATAGACCTGCGTTTGATGGTTCTGATTATATAGTAAACATTTCCAGTATTAACCGAGATGTTCGTTTAATGCAGCAGCGACGTCGTTTATACAGAGCCTATCAAAAAATAGGCTATCCTATTCCTAATATGCCTATTATTTCATTAAGTGGTAAGGCAGAGCCGGCTGCGACATTTAATAATCCGTTTCGCTCAACCAACACTGATGGTGATATTACTCTAGGCTCAAGTGAACTGGACGTTGCTGCTGCCTTGAATGAAAATGTCGAGGCCTATATTGCAATTGCCTATGATGAAAGCCCTCCGGCAATTGGGCCACGAGTTAGCAATTCAGCGTTTAATTTAAATATGGGATTTGTCAACATTGGTAATTTGGATAAAAGCCCGCTGTATTTTACAGCAGGACAAGTCTATGTTCCCTTTGGCCGCTATTCCAGTGCGATGGTAAGTTCCCCTGTGACAATGAATTTGGCGAGAACCAAAACAAGACCTGTCATTTTCGGATATAAGTCTCAGGCAGATACAGGGCCTTTTGCTGCTGTATATGGCTACAGAAGTGATACCACCTTGGGTCGTTCTGGAGTCGGCGGCGTTAATTTGGGGTATATTTTTGGATTTGATAATGATATCAATGGTGAGATAGGGGGTGGTTTTATTAGCTCTGTTGCTGATGCTGGTGGTATGCAAAGCACAGGCGCCAATGTCGGAACAACCTTTGGCGGTTTTGGTTCCATAACAAATGGTAATGAAAACGTCCGTAAAACAAAAGCAGCTGATGTCCATGGTCATGTTGGTTATGATCGTTATAATCTGACTTTAGAATGGGTTGGTGCGATACAAAGTTTTAGACCCCAGGATTTAAGTTTTAATGGTCAAGGTGCTAGACCTCAGGCTGCTCAAGCAGAATTGGGTATGACTTTTATGGCATTTAACAGGCCAGCCTCTATAGGAGTCGGTTACCAGTGGACAAAAGAAGCATTGGCATTAAATCTGCCTAAACAACGCTATATTGGAGTGTTTAATATTTCAATTTGGAAAGACACGGTGGAGAGCCTCGAATACAGGCATGATATCGACTATGGCCTAACTCAGTTCGCTAACGGGGCAGCTCCTCCAGGATTAGTTAATCTTCCAACTTTAGGCACAGGAAAATCTGCGGATACCGTTTCAGCCCAAATCGGCGTTTTTTTCTAGATTGTTCTCATTTTACTTCACCGAAGCTTGTAACGAATCCATAAAGTTACAAGCAGGTGTAACCAAATGTTCATATATATCGCAAACTAATAGTCATCAGCCTAATTGCAACTTACTTTGATAATTGAAAAAGTCCTTAATTGGCTACTCTCATTCCCCCCTTTGTTTTTCAACCTGTGCTATCTTTTATTTTATAACTACCTCTTAAAGGGATGTAAAAATGCATCAGGATGGTTTTTGGCAAGAGGGGCAATACAAACGCAGCGGGCTTATTTCCAAGCCCGGCATAGTGAGAAGAGCACAAAGAGAAACAGATCGCAGAGGTGGAGTTTATTCGTCAGCAAATAAGGATTCACTCTCTGTAGTAACAAAATTAGTGACTACTGCAGCAATGATTGGAAAGAAATTAAATAAATTAATTCAAAAAAGCAGGGTTTTTATATTATATGCCCTATTTTTTTTGATTGGATTGCAAGCTTCCTTTGCAGCAAAAATTGTAGAGTTGAATATAAAGGGACCGATTGGTCCTGCTACAGTAGATTATTTGGAAAGAGGTATTCAAAGTTCTCAAGATGCTGATTTGATAGTGATACTAATCGACACACCAGGCGGTTTGTATGATTCAACACGAAACATCATCCAATTATTTTTACTTTCGGATGTGCCCATAATTACTTATGTAAGTCCCACTGGAGCAAGAGCAGCAAGTGCCGGAACCTATTTAATGTATGCAAGCACCTTGGCTGCTATGGCGCCTGGCACGCAAATGGGCGCTGCAAGCCCCGTTAGTCTTGGCACAGGATTTAGCGAAGGTGAAAAAGATGAGAAAAAAAAATCAGCGATGGAAAATAAGGTAACTCATGATGCTGTTGCAACAATAAGGTCACTTGCTCAACTACGAGGCCGTGATCCGGATTTTGCTGAAAAGGCAGTAACAGAAGGTAAATCCATAACAGCGAATGAAGCCCTCAATAAGGGGGTGATCAATTATATCGCAAAAAATAGAAATGATTTATTGTCCCAAGTCCATGGGATAAAAGTCAGTCAAAATAATAAAACAATAACTATTAATACTGAAAGTCCGGATGTTCAAGTAATCAATCCGGATTGGAGAACTCGTTTTCTATCGGTCATTACCAACCCCACAGTGGCTTACTTACTATTATTACTTGGAATTTATGGAATTTTCTTTGAGTTGGTGAATCCAGGTTATGTTTTACCTGGAGTAGTTGGTGCAGTTTCAATGCTTTTTGCACTGTATGCGCTGCAGCTGTTACCTATAAACTACGCAGGTCTGGGCCTAATTATTTTAGGCATTTTATTTGTCATAGCTGAGGCATTTACTCCAAGTTTTGGAGCGTTAGGTGTAGGAGGAACAGTTTCCTTTATTTTAGGCTCCATTATGTTGATGAACACGGAGCATATTGCTTTTCAGATAGCATGGTCAGCAATTTGGGCTATGGCGGTTTTGAATATACTGATTTTTGTTTTGGTTCTGGGGATGTTAGTTAAATCTCGAAACCAAAAAATCAGGCATGGCCTTGAGACGTTGGTGGGAGCAAAGGGCAGGGCGTTAGGAGATATTAATTTGGAAGGCCAGGCTGTGATTAAGGGAGAGATTTGGAATGTCCATTCAAACTCTCCAATCGCAGCAAATAAAAGCATTAAAGTTATGCGAGCATCAGGGCTATTGTTGGAAGTAGAAGAAGATCAATCGGTTTATTAGTTGGTTATTCCATGTGGAATGAAAAGGATTAAGGAGAATGAGATGGGACCATTTCTATTGATATTGCTGGTAGCTATAGGTTTGTTACTGGTTTCAATGTTCAAGGTGTTTAGGGAATATGAGCGCGGAGTGGTTTTTATGCTGGGCCGGTTTTGGCGTGTTAAAGGCCCAGGATTGATAATTATTATTCCAGTTATTCAACAAGTAGTTCGTGTTGATTTGCGAACCATAGTCATGGACGTGCCTAGCCAAGACGTTATCTCAAGAGATAACGTTTCTGTACGTGTCAATGCCGTGGTGTATTTTCGTGTAGTAGTACCTGAAAATGCAATCATCCAGGTTGAAAATTATTTTGAAGCAACCAGCCAATTGGCACAAACCACATTGCGGTCGGTATTAGGCCAACATGATTTGGATGATATGTTGGCTGAGCGTGAGCAACTGAATAGTGATGTGCAAAAAATTCTTGATGCCCAAACAGAAAGCTGGGGAATCAAGGTTTCCAATGTTGAAATCAAGAAGGTGGATTTGGATGAAAGCATGATAAGGGCAATAGCGAAACAGGCTGAAGCAGAAAGAGACAGGAGAGCAAAGGTTATCCATGCAGAGGGAGAACTGCAGGCTTCGGAAAAGTTATTGCAAGCCTCTCAAGTGCTTGCTCAGCAACCCCAGGCAATGCAGCTAAGATATCTACAAACTTTAGCTACTATAGCAGTGAATAATAATTCAACTATTATTTTCCCAATGCCCATGGAAATAGGCGATATATTAACCTCTATGGCTGGTAAGAAAAAATAGGAAATATTAAGGCTTGCGCAACCCCAATCTCATTTGGTAATCAATATTTTTTGCGTCGGCCTTGGAGTTTTAGTATGTTCTGAGCCTATCAGACTAAGTCTATGGATGAGAGAAAATTACAATCATATTACTATCATGTCTGGAAGGGTTCTGATATCGCAGATGATAAGATATGTCACGCCATACCAGCGCCTTAGTATCAACGTTCCATTAGAATAAACTACCATATTCTTGATAATTTCCCGAAACAAACTTTCGTTTCATTAATTTTTATGATAGAAATCTATCTTTTTAAGAAAAGAGGAATATCGTGTCAATCAAATCAGACAGATGGATAGAGAAAATGGCCCTTGAGCATGGGATGATTTCTCCATTTCAGGCCGGTCAAGTGCGAGAAAACCAAAATGGTAGGATTATTTCTTATGGCGTCTCCAGTTATGGGTATGATGTTCGCTGTTCGAATGAATTCAAGATTTTTACGAATATTAATTCAGCGATTGTTGATCCCAAGGCGTTTGATGAAAATAGCTTTGTGGATGTTCAGTCTGATGTCTGCATTATTCCCCCCAATTCGTTTGCCTTGGCAAGAACGGTCGAATATTTTCGTATACCCCGCAATATATTAACGATATGCTTGGGTAAATCCACTTATGCTCGTTGTGGGATTATAGTGAATGTTACTCCTTTGGAGCCGGAATGGGAGGGGCATGTTACTCTCGAGTTTTCCAATACGACCACTCTGCCTGCCAAGATTTATGCGTATGAAGGAGTTGCTCAAATGTTGTTTTTAGAAGCTAATGAGGTTTGCGCTGTTTCTTATCGTGATCGAAACGGTAAGTACCAGGGTCAAACTGGAGTTACATTACCACGCACTTAGGATGAAAAAGTAACGTTTTAATCTTTATCCAAAAGTGGGAATTTGGCTCGTGACGAATTGACGCGCTCGCGTAATTCCTTTCCAGGTTTAAAGTGAGGACTGTATTTTGCCTCTGTTACAACTTTTTCACCTGTTTTAGGATTATGAGCATTTCGTGGTGGTCGGTAATGAAGAGAAAAACTACCAAAGCCCCGAATTTCTATTCTTTGGCCATGGATAAGTGCTTCGCTCATTAATTCGAGTATTCTGTTAATGCCATCGGCTACTTGCTTTTCAGTAAGATGCGTCATTCGAGCAGCGATGTGTTCAATGAGTTCGGATTTAATCATATACTCACCTCGTTTTGTCGCGTATTTAATAGACCGATTGCATCCTCTTTTATTTTAGCTTGGTTGCCTGTGCTTCTGTTCGCTTTGTATTTCGAAACACGGGTGGTTCTGCACTAAAATAAGATCCACAGGTTGAGCAACTGGTCTAATGTCTGCTACCAAGACACATCAGGTGCTGACAATTTCCCATTTGATTTTATAAGTATAGTTCGGGTAAAAAATTATTCAATGTTTTCAAGCTGGTTAGTAAAAATTAGTTTTCTTTCTTATGAATGAATGCAAAAACCACACCCCAACTCATTTGTATTTTAGCGCGAGTAACTAATTTAAAACGACTCGATGATAAGGTTTTGCTGGTTGTAATGACGGTTGAAAGCTGTGGCAGGTTGTTGAGGCGGGTATTAAGGGCATCCCAGGTTGCACCAAATAAGGTGCTTGAATTGATAAATATTAAGGTCGCTTCAGATAAATCGACTGTTAGAAAATCACCCAATATAAATGAGATTTTTTTACTATTCTCCGCGTAGCCTTCCATAGCCGCCAATTCCTGGAGACGTTCGCAAGCACATTGGTGCAATTTGGGAAACAATTCGACACCTATACTTTTACGGACAGGATATACCATGGCGCAGGCTACAACAGCCTTACCAGTTCCGGAACCAAGGTCATAAAAAACAGTATTTTGGTCAATATTGGCCATTGATAATAAGGCAATGAAAGGTAAAAATTCAATTTCCCCATACACATATTCTATTGCATCTTGATTCTTTCTTGCTTGTCGGGAAATCATGAAACCATTGATATTACAGTACAGGTGCTGAAAAACTTGAACATGGTGTTTTAAATTTAGCTTTTTTTGCCATTGGCTAATGCGCAACTCTTTTCTTGCCTTATCAAAACAAAACCAAAATAGAATGAGAAACAAGATAAGGCATAAAAAAATCTCTTTTGCTGGAATGAAATCAAGCACAGTATTATCCTTGCTTCAGACCATCTTTATTCAAGATTTTTGCTTTTTCTTTTTGACTTAATTTTGGCCATGCCTGAAGAAGAACTTTACCAGCCTGGCGTTCGCTCATGGCCTGGTGGTGCATTTCCCAAGGCATTTCATCATTAAGATAAATGACTATCACGAAAGCAGTCAGTACGGTAATTAACATGGCAAAAAGACCTACTTTGAATTGAAACATATTAAGCATTTTGTTGCTTTTGTTTATAGCATCGTTTGCAACCCGGTCGACATGATCACAGCTTTCGTTGGCGATGCGGTGAAAATGTTGGACATCATATTTAGCCAGCTGTAAAGCCATAGTTTGAGTTGCTTGGCTAGTATGTTTCTCGATTCTGTCAATGCAGTTTTCTGTTAAGCTTTTGATTTTTTCTTGTTGCTGTTGAAAGATTTCGGTAAATTGATTGCAAGTTCTTTCTAAAGAATGCAAATGTGTTTCACCTTGGGCCAAGGCTTTTTCAGCGCTTTTTTTAAAATGGGTTACTCCTGATTGGGAAATAAGGTCTTGTATAGAGGTTAATTCATTTTGTAGAGATTGAGTGATCTGTAGAAATCGTTCAGCCTGCTGCTCAACTTCCTCTCGCCACTCCATCATTTTCGCTTCGACAAACTCAAAATAGGCAATAAACTCACCAGTATGTCTCAGTAACTCTCTAATGCGAGCCAAATCATCTTCCTGATAATGTTCCATGCCCTTCTCCTTACTAAATTCATAGTCAGAGAATCTTCCATAGCTCTCTTGCATAACCTGTCTCTTGCATTTTATTGCTGCTTTACAAACGTTTCTGCACTGCTCATTTACTGCATGTAAATTCGGCTCCTCAAAACGCTTGCACTTTGCCCTAAAATAAAATAATCAGTATATACCAGAGATCTAATGATATCCTTTGACGCATCTTGCCTTTTTCGCTTTGAATTTAGAATTGTGATGTTCCTATTATATTATATCCATAACTTTATTTTGGAAACGGCAATTTTTGTCTTAAATTCTCATTCGATTTTCGTTATTAGTTCTATAAACTCTTGATTTGTACGGTGTAGTAATGTCTCATAAAGTTGGCATTATTTATGCTTAAATGTAAGATACTCGGCATGTACTTTATTTATATTAAAATCCACTGAGACGAGTTATCAGTTTACAGAAATAAATGAAGCTCAATGGCATGACATGAAAATAAGTGGCAGTTTAAAAATGATGTGGTTAAGAGAAATGCTTTTGTGTTGAAAATTTCAGTAGACTGTAAAAACTTTGTTAATATTTCCTTAATCTGGATTGATTAGAATGAAGATATAAGTTGGGATGGGAGAACATTATGCCAAGAGCTAGGTTCTTTAAAGCAGAAAATAATAGTTCACAAGTACAGCACAGTTTTATTAATGTGGGTGGAGAGCAATTTCATGCGACTGCAGTTGCTTTAATTGATTATTTTAAGAGATCCCCACGCATTAATGATGATACTTTGAAAAAAATATTGGAGCGTTTCTATTTTCATTTTCCCAAATACATTCCCAGCCAACCTTATTTGACTCCCTCTGAACGTATGAGTATGTTGATTAATGGGACACGGAAGTCAGAAATTGTCGAATGTTTTGCTTATGTATTACGCCAATTGGCTATAGATGAGATTTATGCAAAACCTCTCAATTATCGTGACATTTTTGGTGAATTCGACCGCAATACCCCAAAATCATTTTTACGCCAACCATCCACTCCTCTCCCAGTCAGTGCTTTGAGAGCACTTTCTCATGCAATTGGTATCAACATCACTTTATCTGTTGTGGAATATGGTAAGGAGTTGAGAAAGCGTGAGGTGTATCTGGTAGATACTTTGAATAGCACGAAAACCGGGATAACTATTCAGGTTCAGCAAAATAATAATTATTTCCCTGCCGTGAAAAATAAAGCAGATTTTGTTTATGTTGGGCAATTGGCAGTAAGTCCTCCCAAACCAGTAGAAAACTCAAACGCGAGTGGAAAAGAGACTATTGCTGATATCGTTGATTTAATTACATCTGATAATAAAAAATTATTACAGACCTATAAACAATGGTATCAGAATTTTCTAACGATGCTTGAGTTGGGTGAAATAACAACCCAAAGAATGATTAATCTTTACATTAAGTTTTTACCTTCAGAAAAAGGTTTGGTTATTGACTCGACAGAATTTTTTTCCAGGTTGGCAGAGGACTCTAACAAGCCGATTACTGCGAATTATTCGGGTGAAGGCAAGGATAGTGTTAATCAATTATTGGCTTCTGCACTAGCTGGATGGATTAGTACCAGACAGGTCGATGTTGATCAATTGTTTGATCATTTAGAAAGTCGACCTTCTTCAGTATCTATGTCAGTTGGTTAAATTGTGTTGGCAATCCGGATCATTTTTTCAAAGTGGATTGCCAACAGTCATTTTTTGATGATATAGCAACAGGATAGTTTTTCATGGCTTTCAATTAAAGAAAGCCCATCTCTTTCATCCATTCATCATTGGCAAATTTGGACATGTAATTACGGATAGAGTCGGGTAAAATCACCAGGCATTTTTGTCCTTTGCTTAAGGATTTAGCCGCTTGCAATGCGGCCCACATGGCTGCTCCACATGAGCCGCCTATTAACAGACCTTCTTCTTTAATGAGGCGTCTGGCAGTACGGAAAGAATCCGCATCATTGGTTTTTATGTAGGCGTCAATCAAGGTGTTATCCAGCACATCGGGGAAGAAATCATAACCTATGCCTTCAACATGATACGATTTGACTTCTGTACCGCCACCCAGAATTGATCCTTCAGGATCTGCACCAATGATTTTTATGGCGGGGTTATACTCTTTAAGGCGTCTGGCAATGCCAGTAATTGTTCCACCTGTTCCCACGCCAGCAACGACCATATGCAAATCTTTTCCGAAGTCGTCAATAATTTCCTGAGCTGTTCCAAAATAATGGGCATTGGGGTTATTGGGGTTTGCGTATTGATCAAGGATATGGGAGTTAGGAATTTCAGCTTGTAGCTTTTTAGCCAGAGAAATATGACTGTCGGGGTCATTATACGCCGCTTCTGTTGGCGTTCGATAAATGATGGCTCCCAGGCGTTCAAGTACGGATTGCTTTTCCTGGCTCATCTTTTCTGGCATGGTAATAATCACTTTGTAGCCTAATACAGCGCCTGCCAAGGCTAAACCTATCCCGGTATTTCCGGAAGTAGGCTCGATTAAGGTATCGCCCGGTTTAATTCGCCCTTCCTTTTCTGCCTTTACTACCATTTCATAGCCAATACGATCCTTTACAGAGCCCCCAGGATTAAAGAATTCGCATTTGGCATACAGTTCACATTCCAGATCTTTTCCAAGTCTGTTAATTTTTACAACGGGAGTATGGCCTATGGTGGCCAGGATGTTAGGGTAAATCATGGTAGTCCTTTGTCATGGTGAAATGAGTCGATTATAAGCGGATAAGGTAAAATAGCAAAATAGAAGTATCTATAATTAATCAAGTTGTTTTCTCATAAGATTTGAGTGGTATATATAAATAAAGTTTTTTGAGGAGATTCGATTTCTTATGCGTATTATATGTGATGGTTATTTATAAACACTTTATCTTAGTAAATCTTAATCGCTTCTTAGGCTAATATTGGTTGAAGCAATTGTCGGATCTTTAAAAAATAATGAAATCAGCTTGTTTTAAGTGTATTTTATTGCAGCTTAAAGTATTAAAAAACGCAGTGTTTAGTCTGAATGAAAATTAATGCTACGCCATATGTTCAACAATGCGTAAAGCCTCTGCAGAAAATTGAAGCTCAATCAGAAGATAGATTCCTGGGAATTGATTTGCTGCGGTGCCTTTTAGCGCTGGGTGTTTTACTCTGGCATTATCAATTTTTTGCCCATAATAGTAGTATACAGTTTATTAAACAGCAGCAACCACTGTATTCAATTTTAGATATTTTCTACGGCCATGGGTGGCAATACAGAGTCCAGGCCTTTTGGTGCATTAGTGGTTTTATATTATTTTGGAAATATGGAGAGGGTATAGCAAATAACCTGGTAAGTGGTAAAAAATTTTTTATAGGGCGATTCTCAAGAATTTACCCGCTTCATTTAGCCACTCTCCTTTTAGTGGCATGTTTTAATTGGATTTATTTTTACAATAATCATTGTTATTTTACCTATCAAAATAATCATTTTGTAAATTTCCTTCTTCAGCTTTTTTTAGTAAGCAGTTGGGTGGGGAATAGTGCCCATAGTTTTAATGGGCCTGTTTGGTCGCTATCAGCAGAAATACCGGTCTATTTTATATTTTTCATTTTTACGCGCTTTTTAGGCTTGAAAGCCAGTGTAAATTACTTCTTTATTAGTTTTTATCTCGTTACTAAATTGGCGAATTTTTCTTTTCCAGTAATTGATTGTATTGGATATTTTTACAGCGGTGGGTTATTCGCTATTTATTTGCAACAATTTGAAAAGCAAAGCAGCAATAAATTTATGAGTATTTATTTTGTTTACATACTTGTTATTGCGCTGGCAGGAATGCATATGCTCAAATTAAGTCAATTGAAGCCAGTTAAGTATTTATTACTCATTAATATGATGCTGGTTTGTTTCTATTATTTATCAAAAATAATAAAAGAAAGGCCTAGAGTTCAAAGTCTGATTAAAACAATGAGTCGCTTAACTTTTTCAAGTTATCTGATTCATTTTCCAATTCAAATCATGCTTACCATTCTTTTTAGTTGGTCAAATCGAGCCATACCTTTTTATAGTATCAGTTTTTTAATACTATTCATTGCCATTACCTTGGGAGTTTCTTATTTAAGTTATCATTACTTCGAAAAACCAATGCAAACCCTTATTAGAAATAAATACAAATAATCTTGAAAATTTATATTTGTTGTATTTTCTTTTTAATGCATGGATCTTCTGTTTTTATGGTTATTTCTCTATTTTTGCATTATATTTATTTTGGGCGTTGGCTATTTTTGTAAAAACAGAAAAAACACTGTATTTTAATTGAGAAAAAATGGTTTGCTGTCTGTTTTACAAAAATGGCAAAAATCCAAAGTGGTTCAAAGTACTTATAGTAATTCATTTCAATTGATACTTTGTTTAATTTAAGGATGCAGGAAGCTTAATTATGATAAATTACAACACAACAAAATGGAAATATGGCCTCATTGTGGTTTTTGCTTTAGGGGTATCAGGATGTTATTTTGACGGCGCAAGCCCTCAAGAAAGAGGGTATTCCTCTCAGGAAAATGGGATGTCTTCCAGTGGCAGACAAACAAGCGCTACTAATCAATCCCAGCCGCAACAAAAAAGCTATGCGTCAAAAGATACATCTCAAAAATCTACTCCTGGACCAAAGCGAACAGCTGCTCCTCAACTTCCAGTAATTCAATAAAAAGAGTTTGCGTTTATTATCCCTCATAAGTATTTTGAATATGAGGGATAATCTCTTTTTTAGATATCTTAAACTTGCATATCTTGGATGGTCAAGAATATACTACATGTTTTGTTCTAGACTTAACTTCAATTTAATAGCGTCTTATATTTTGAAAAAAATTAAATCAAATCTTTTCAATATACTTTGTATTTGTATCAGCATTACGATTATTATTTTACTAATAAAATCAAATAAAGTATTGAATAAAAAATTCTCACAACTACAGCAACAAACCTTACAGATACAAAATGTTCTATTAGCGCCCATTCATGAAAATTTGGTTGAATTTTTAAAGGTATATTCTGCTCGTGACGAAAATGGGCCTTTGGAATTAGTCCGTCATGGAAAAGAAAACGATGGAGGTTACGTAGCTGCTGTAAAAGCTTTTAAACAAGCCGATGTACTTTTAGGTTACGGTATAGATAAAGATAACAGTTTTGAAGATTACTTCTCATTAATTTATAACAAGCCATCTTATGGCTTTGATTGTGGTGTTGAGTATATAGAGAGCAAAAGTAAATTATTTACTCTGGTAAAAGAGTGTATCGTGAGTGACACCTTTTTATATAACCCAGCCCATACGAATCATAAAGTGACTTCTTTTGCTGAACAGGTAGATAACTTGAATTTAAAGAATAAAAAACTATTTATTAAGATGGATATAGAAGGGGCAGAGTATGATGCTTTTTCCGGGATTATAAAGCATAAAGATAATATTACTGGTATTGCGCTAGAGATTCATTTTAATGATGCAAGAAGCACGCAAAATGCTATAACATTATTAAAGCAGTTAGAAAAGCACTTTGTATTAATTCATGTTCATGGCAATAATTATGCTACTAGTACCGGTTTTTCAACAACAAAATCGTTAGGTACAATACCTAATGTTATTGAGTTAAGTTATATCAATAAAGCACTGGTAAAAAATTATAATTTATCAGAAGACCAATCACACCCCCTTAAAATTGATCAGCCCAATAATCGCAATATCCCAGATGCTGCTTTTACTATAATAAATTAGGATGGTTACTCCTCCAGCGAATAGTTTTTTGCAATAGTCAGGATCCTCTCTCTAATCTGCATTTTGCATACTACCAAAGTGATAAGCGACATAGGAGCTTAGTTTCGGCCAGACTAGCTCTGGTTTTAGTTCTTTAAAAAGTTGGAATGCTCTATCTTTGAATAAATGCTCAGGGGTATTTTGGTATAAATCGGGTTTAAAATCACTAAGATGAACAGCAGCATGATAAAAATCATCTTCAAAAGTAGACCAATCATGTTTGCATATCCAGGGAGAAAAAATTGTAAATGAAGGCTTATTTAAAGCTTTCGCTATATGTATAGCGCCCCCTTCATTACCTATGATGGCATCACATTGATTCATGATTAAAATAAATGTTCTTAAGTCATAATTCGATAATTCAAAGAAAATATTTTTTTTCGCTTCATCATTACATAATTGATAAATTTTTTGTGCTATATCCTTTTGGTGAGGTAAAAAGTTAAATAATATATTCACATTCACCTGACCTGCTATTTGATTTACAAGCGTTGCCATGTACTCCAGAGGGTAAGTTTTTAATGGGCAGCTTCCAACAATATTGAGCATGAGATTCTTTTTAGATGGGAGCCCATGTTTTTTAAATAAAAATACCGCTTTTTGTTTTTCATACTCAGAAAGATATATTTTCGGAGAACGCTCAGGTAACGCATCGTTTAAAAATGGTTGAATTAAAAGAAGTTTTAAATCAATCATTCGACCAGGTTGAGTAACTTTAACGGATTCTCTGGGAATATTATCTGTATAAAGAAAAGCTCTATATTTTTTTTTATAGGAGATGCGGCGTTTTGCTCCGCAAAGCAAAACAATAAGCCAGCTCTCCAATTTAGTATAAGCATCGATCACAACATCATATCGTTGGCGCCGTATTTGCAGAGCAAATTTTATAAAAGCACGTGCGCTTGCTCTATGCTCAGGATAGATTGTAATTGCTTGATTAATATTGGGATTTCCTTCTATTACAGGTAAAGCCTCCTGATTAATCAAATAATGAATTTCTGCATTCGGTATTAATTTTTTTAAGTTGTTACAAATAACACTACTTAGTAAAACGTCACCAATTTTTTTCTGCTGTATAACTAAAATTTTCATTTTTATTATTAAATCTGATATCTCTAAATGAAGTTCTATTATGTATGTGGACTCCATTTTGGACAACATTAATTTTTTGTTGTCATTAATTATCTTACATGTGAGAAATAATCGTTGTCTTTTAAAAAGAATGACTAAAAAAGGAGTGGATAAAAATCATAAGGGAATACTTAGATTCCAGAAACGAAACCTGTCTCCTATGGACAAATAAAGTTTTAGTGCTACTATGTCATTGTGTTTTTTATAGGATCTATCAAGTTTTCAGGGAGTAAAAGCGGTATGTATTTTAATTCGCGTTGTAAGCTTTATGCTTTAGGTGTGTTTTTGGCAAGTTCTTCTGTTTCCCATGCTGGAGTTATGGGAACTGTCAGTGAAGACAAAGGTTTCTATTTTAATGTAACACCAATTTATGGTGCCATAAGTGATTCAGCCATTGATAAATTTCCTTTTGTTGAAACGATCAATGCATCAAATAACATTACAAGCCATACCTCGGACATCGATTCCCGCTGGGGATATTCTTTAAGTTTGGGATACCTGTTTGGCCCAGAAAAAAGCCATGATGTAGTATTAAGCTATACAAACTTGACTAACAGAGGCTCAACGAATGTTGTTAATGTGAATCCTAATGACATTCTAATTAACAAAGTGAGCCAAATCCTGAAAAGTGAGGATAGTTTTGTTGATCCGAATCAGCAAGTAGGTGGTTTGGATCTGTATGGCCCAGCGTTTTCCTACTTCAGTGGAAGCTACGAATTTCAAACCGCTGATTTAATCACACATCGCTATTTCAAAAGTACTTTTATAAATAATGTGCAATTTTCTCGATATTATGGGGTTAAAGCCACAGAACTTAAAAAGGGATTTTATGCCCAGTATATTGGAATGGGTATATCTCGTATACAACAATTTCCGTTTACAGAAAGCCTGGAGCCTGTTAATGATCAAATTAATTACGAGGCCAAATATTATGGCATAGGCCCACGCATAGGTATGGGGGCTGATTGGTCTTTAACCCGCTATATCAGTTTAATGGGGGATGTGTCTGCTTCTTTACTCGGCGGTTCGTATGACACCAGATTCCTTGAAACGCTGGTCACTCCAATGCAGATCCCGGGTATAAGACGAACTGGAAGTTACAGCTTTAGTCAAAATACCGATACTTCTCTCTGGGCTGCGGGGGTATTGGGAGCTAACTTGGGCATTGCCGCAAATTTTGATATGAAGAATGACAGCCGGGTGGGTATTGCTGGAGGTATTAGCTCCGAGCAATATTGGACTGAGGCAACTCCGGATTACTTTTCCAGCAAGACTGCAAGAAATAGAGTTTCACTAAACCAACGGTTTTCAGTGAGAAATCTATTTATTAAATTGAGTTATGTTTGTTAATTGTAAGTTAGTTTTTAATTTTAAAGTCTTAAATTTACCAACTAGTAAAAATATTTTCTGGTTGGTAAATTACATTAGGATTTATTAGCAATAACTCTTTAACTTCGATCTGTAATTCAGTTTGGTCCTGGAAGTATGCATAGGAAATTTTTCTGAGAGTTGTCATGCCAAGAATTTGCAAGAAAACTCCTGAGAATTAGTATAATCTTTACGAATTCTTTGAATGTCATGAATACTGTAGCCAAGTTTGATTAGTAATATGGAATTTCAGAAATCTTCGGTTATTTAGATTGTTAATAGAGTCTAATTTTTGTATCTGTTTTTTTGGAGGTACCCTCATGCAAGTGAGTCCGTTAGATCATGGCCATGCATCTAGTAAAGTTGTTTCATTTTCACATACCATTCATCCCACAGCGCTGATATCTCCCTACGCAAAAATTGGACCTAATGTTAGCATAGGTCCTTATTCCATTATTGGAGATAATGTCAGTATTGGTCAGGGAACAACAATAGGCTCCCATGTTTCTATTCAAGGATGGACAAAAATAGGTGAGGATAATCAAATCGAAACCGGGGCAATTATTGGCGCTGTTCCCCAGGATCTGAAATTTACAGGTGAAAAAAGTACGGTTTTTATTGGTAACAATAATATTATTCGAGAATATGTGACTATTAACCGAGGAACCGCTGGCGGAGGAGGGGAAACGCGTGTCGGTAATCATAATTTAATCATGACTTCAGTCCATGTAGCTCACGATGTTCAAATGGGGAATAATAATATTATCGCTAATGCGGTTGCCATTGGTGGGCATGTTGTTATTGATGATTGGGTGACTATCGGCGCTTTGTGTGGGATTCATCAATTTGTTCAGTTAGGGAGAATGAGTATGATTGGTGCACAAAGCAAAATTACAAAAGATGTTTTGCCTTATACCTTGGTTTCTGGAAATCCTCCCAAGCGATTTGGTATCAATGTTGAGAGATTGCGTCGAAATGGATACAATTCTTCACAAAGAATAGTTATTCAGAAAGCTTATAGGACCCTCTTTCAGGAAGGTCAGACATTGACTGATACTGTTGAGACCCTCAAGAAAGAATTTCAAGAAAATAGAGATGTAAATTATATTCTTAAGTTTCTTCAGACTTCTACCCGTAGTTTTTATCGTTAATTTTTTAGAGTTTGTATGTCATTTTATCAATTTACAAAACCTGCAGGACCATTTTGTTTAGCGGAATTAGCTGAGATTTCTGGTGCTATTCTATATGAGGGCAAAGGAAGCACCTTTACTGTTTCCGCTTTGGCAAAACTTTCTGAGGCTACAGCCAATGATTTGGTTATGCTGCATCAAAAAAAATACGTAAAAGAATTAAAGGATACGGCTGCCCGTGCTTGTATCATCGGGCCGGACTATGTGACATTTGCCCCCAATGGTATGTATCTGCTGGTACACCAAAACCCTTATAAGGCGTTTGCTTTAATTGCTCAAGCGTTTTATCCTTCAGAAAAACCAGCCGGCTTTATTGCTTCCTCAGCAGTAATCGAAACCTCTGCGGTAATTGGCCCCAACTGTTCTATTGCCCATGGAACTTATATAGGCAATAACGCGAAAGTTGGTTCTGGATGCCAGATTGGAGTGAATACTTATATTGGTGATGGTGTAACCATAGGCAATGATTGCCTTATAGAAGATAATGTCAGCATCAGGTATGCTGTCATAGGGAATCATGTAGTCATTTATCCAGGCGCTCGTATAGGCCAAGATGGTTTTGGATTTGCCAGTGACGCAAGTGGCCATTATAAAATCCCCCATGCAGGTGGGGTCATTATTGGCAATCATGTGGAAATAGGTGCCAATACTTGCATTGACCGAGGCTCTTTGGATAATACTGTGATTGAAGACTGGTGTCGTTTGGATAATCTTGTGCAAATTGGGCATAATGTCAAGATTGGTAAAGGGTCTATTATAGTCGCTCAAGTTGGAATTGCCGGCAGTACAGAGCTTGGGGAGCATGTCACTCTGGCTGGACAAGTTGGGGTGATTGGACACTTGAAGATTGGTAAAGGTGCCACTGTTTTAGCCAGTGGTAAAGTCTATAAAAATGTAAAATCTGGGGACAGAGTGGGGGGGCACCCGGCTGTATCAATTAGTGATTGGCAAAAACAAATCCGATTTTTAAAAACGGCAATTAAGTCAAAGAAGTCTCCAAAATCCTGAGGATGGAGAAAGCCGCTTTTTCATTGGCATTTTGTCTTAATGTACGGTGAATGTCAGTAAATTGTTTAATTAAATTGCTTTGATTAGGCGAAGCAAGCAAATTGAGAACGGATTCTGCAATACGGTCAACAGTTGCTTTTTTCTGAACAAATTCAGGTACTAATTTTTGACTTGCTAATAAGTTAGGCAAAGCAACATAGGGAATCTTTACCTGTGGTGCGATAATCGCATGCGTGAGTTTTCCCCATTTAAATGCAACAACCATGGGTCGTTTTAGTAGCATAGCTTCCAGTGTTGCCGTTCCGGACTTCGTTAACACAACGTCAGAGATAGCCATAGCTTCATGAGCGTTGCCTTGAATGATTTGAATCTTTAAGTGGCTGTATCTGGCTTGAAATTGTTTAAAGAAAACAGGGTACAATTCCTGACACGCAATAGGAACAATAAAATGCACATGTGGCATATCAGCTGCAATTTCCCGCATGACTTCAAGAAACAAAGGCCCCATGTATTTGATTTCTCCGACTCGACTACCTGGTAGTACGGCTAGAATGGTATCGTTTGGCTGGTAATTGTATTTTTTGCGCAGAGTGGCATTATTCGGGTTTATTTCAATTAAATCAGCTAAAGGATGGCCAATAAACTGTGCTGGCACCCCATATTGTCGATAAAATGATTCTTCAAATGGAAATAAGGTTAATACTAAATCAACAGCTTTTTTTATTAAATGCACACGCTTTTGTCGCCATGCCCAAACTTTGGGGCTCACTAGATGAATGGTTTTAATATTTTGCTTTTTTAATCGTGTCTCCACTGATAAATTAAAATCAGGGTAATCAATTCCTATGAATACGTCTGGTGGATTAATTTTCCACGCCCTCAATAGCCTTTCTCTTATAAAATACAGTTGAGGATAGCGTCGCAGAACATCACTTATCCCCATGACTGAAAGCTCAGACATATTAATAAGGGAATGGAACCCTTCTGCAAGCATTTGTGGGCCTCCGACCCCCATAAATTCTACATTTTTCAAGTGTTTTTTGAGCTCACGAATTACCCCTGCTCCTAGTAAATCACCAGACATTTCCCCGGCAATCATGGCAATTCGAAGCTGTCTTTTTTTAATCAATTTGCACTCATAAAAGGATTGGATGAATGGATGTTAGCTTAAACCTGTTTGTAAATCCAAGTAGTATTTTACTTTAAAATGCTTAGATTGTAGACTGGCTGCCTAAAACAAGTTTTGTAAGCAGGAGTGGTGTTTGGGCAAAACAAATGGCAGTTTTTATTTATGTTAGAATTAAAACGTGATTTAAACACCCTTCCCTTGACCTGGTGGGGGCGGTGCGCGTATTTTTTATTACCCTACAAAAGAAGCAATGCGAAAAAAAATATAGATCGTGTATTTCAATCTTCCCTATCTGCTGCTGAAAAAAAACGCCTATGCATGGCTTATTACTCCCATATGATAACAAGTATTAAAGAAATTATCCTGTATGCACTGGCTAGTAAAAAATATTTGGCAAAACGCATTGAAATAATTGGTCTTGAATATTTGCAAAATGCGATAAACAGGGGAAAAGGAACCATAGTATTTACCGGACATTTCGGGAATTGGGAATTTGCACCATTGTTTTTTCTTGATAAATTTGACAGCAAAAATCATGTTTTTTATTGTGTGCGAAAAAACTTGCGTTTTGCTTTTTTGGATTCTATTTTTTTGCGTCGATTTGAAAACTGCGGCTTTAAAATAATTAATGCTAAAAATGCAGTGAATCAAACTCGTACGGCTTTGAAAAATAATGGCATTGTGTTTTTTCCTTTTGATATTCATCCTTCTTCTAAAATTAAAAACAGGGTAACTGCTGATTTTTTAGGCCAGAAAACGGATACTAATATTAGCCTGGCTTATTTGGCTACCCTTTATGACTCATGTGTGTTATCCATTGCTTTTTATCGAACAAACAAAAGGCAACATGTCCTGTGTATTTATCCAGAAGTAAAAGGAGTAATTAATCCAGAATATAAACAGGCTCTTATAGAAAACACACAACTTTATAATAAAAGATTGGAAGATATGTTATTGCCTTATCCTGAGCAATGGCTATGGTCATACAAACGTTGGAAAAATCATGGCTAATCCTCATTTATCTAAACTCCGTGTTACTTTTGCAGGGCTTCTTTTCTATTGGCTTTTACCTATTCGCAGGCAAATCGTATTGAATAACATAGACATCGTTTTTAAAAATACAGCAACGCCTGGTGAAAAAACAAGGTTAGCAAAGGCTTTCTATTCTCATGTAGCCTCTACGTTAAAAGAAATGTTCTTAATGAATTGGTTAAATTCTAAAAAGTTGAAGGAGCAAGTTGAAATTCAAGGATTAGAGTATTTGCAAAGAGCTATTAAACAGAGAAAAGGAGCTCTCTTGTTGACAGGCCATTTAGGGAGTTGGGAATTAATATCGGTATTAGGATTTTCTCGCCTTATACCTCAATTTGGACAAGTGAATATCATAAGGCGCCCTATTCGAATGAAATGGTTAGAAACCTGGCTATTTAAGAGAATTGAACATTATGGATTAGCCATTATCGATAGCATTGGCGCACCTAAAAAAATTAACCAAGCCATAAAAAATAAAGAGTTGGTGCTTTTTGCGATGGATCAGCATGCTCAACTAGAAAATAAATCAGGAATTGCTGTCGAGTTTTTTGGCGTTAAAGCTGGAACATACCGAAGTTTGGCTTTTTTTGCTCGTAAATATCAAACGCCAGTTGTTCCCGTATCCGGTTACAGGCAAAACAATGGGAAGCACGTGATTAAATTTTACCCGGAAATAGAATGGGAATATCATGCAGTCAAAGAACAAGCTATCTACCAAAATACCCTGCGCTATAACCAAACGCTTGAAAAGTTAATTTTAGAGCATCCTGAACAATGGTGGTGGGTTCATAGGCGATGGAAATTATAGATAAATAGATTTTTAAATTAGCCACTCTGTTTATTCCATAAAAAGGGGTTGCGATATTTAATTATCAATAGGCGTTTATCTAGAGATTGGAGCAGTCGTATAGCAGAATAAATGGAGATAGATCGATTGTCATCAATCAAGTATATAAATCTTGATGGTTAAATGGTTTAACCGATACGTTTATTAATTAATATATTTTATATCTCGTATATATTTCACTGGGAATACGTTTATTTTGCATGCATACATCAGATTTATTGGTCGAAGAGGCATATTATTGGAACTACTTCCAACATCTTGATTTCTCTTATCTAGATCACCCGCTCGATCATTGGATACACAATATTTTACACTACGCCACTAGGTCTATTCTCCTTCATGAAACTATTCAAAAAGAATAAACACGATTCAGTCGCAGCAAATTCTGCCACAAGAAATTTGTTCAAAATATTTATCTTAGTTCCGGGGTAAGTTTTCTTTCTTTTTAGCTTAAATCATAAGGTTAAATTGAATTGGGTTGATCCTATATTTTTGGTCTTAGTACCCCGGATCGCGTCTCTTATGGCAAACACTCGTAAATACCGGATTGATTGGCTAAAAATGTTAGTTTGTTTCTTCTTTATAGTGCTTCAATATTCATTATTTACAATAATAGTTCACAATCAATTCAGCAAAGATACTTTAAAACAATTATTGCGTGCAATGATTTGACTAAACAATTTTATGACATTGCGCGATCAATTGAGTCTACCAAGGGAATTACCCCTACCTTTGTTTTTCTAGATAAATATGCTACAGGTAGTGAACTTTCTTCTTACCAAGCCAAAATGTTTGCAGAAGGTATAATCTCTAAAATTTATTCCGTAGAAAGAGGTCATGTATTTGGAGCGGAGAGTTTAATGTATCGTTATTGGTCAAGTACGGGAAATGTTATTGGCACTCCTTTAATTGTTATTTCAAAGGATAGGAAAGCTTTAGATAATCCAAAATACAAAAACAAGATTGTTAAAAGTCCACTTTACATAAAATCTGATCTTATGGTCAGGGAAAAGGAATGATAAATGTTTCATTTTATTTATAGTGGAACAAATCAAATGATAGAGTTACCGATTCGGATTTTAATAATTTAAACTGAAAGAAACAATATAACTAATATTTCCTAATATTGTAGTGAACATGGGCTTCTACCTCTAAGAACGATTGGTGACTGAATAGTTATGAAACAAAATAGGTTGTAAAAAATGTAATCCAATATTAGGGGTGTGACGTTATTAAGATAGCTGAATTTCATTTCTAAATTTATTTATAGCTTTGTTTCTTTGGTATCTGCGGATTCTTTTTGAATAAAAACTTAAAGGAATAAATCGTTTATCTCCAAAACCATCAATCAAAACAAAGTGGTGACCTATTTCAGTTGTATAGGAGTATACAATGTTGGATGGGCTTAAATCATAAATACAGATGTCTGATTCAAGTAAATGGTATAAAAACTCTTCAAGGTGTTGCAAAATTATTTCATTGATCAAGCCATTTTTTAATAATGATTCACAGGTTGGGGCATACTGTCCGTATTTATCTTTCTCTGTTTGAACAATGAGCCCCATTCCTAGGTTAGTGTCTGCAAAACCAATAATTTTTTGAAAGATATAGGGTACTTGTCCTGGAGTATATTGAAGGCGAAGACGGGCATGCTCTCTGAGTTCTATCAAAAAATATTTCAAAAAACGATAGCGATTTCTATATGAGATAGAATCCACGCTTCCCCATTTATTCATTACCAGTTTGGAAATTTTAATGAGATAATCCGCATTTAAGGGATGTTTGTATACCAAACGTTGCTGTCCCTCAAATAAAAAATGCGATTCATTTAAATAAATGTAATCTAATCTATTTTTTCTAATCATTTAGTTATCAAATATGTTTCGTATTAAGACATACTCGATTTTTGGAGTATGTCTTAATACCTTTGTACTGCCTTTCTTTATTGAGGGGAAATCATTTTTTCCGGCTTCACAAACTCAGCAAATTGCTCGGCAGTTAAAATTCCCAGTTTTACGGCAGCATCTTGCAATGAAATATTGTCATGATGAGCGGTTTTGGCGATTTTAGCTGCTTTATCATAACCGATGTGCTGATTAAGAGCGGTAACCAGCATGAGGGAATGATGTAAATAGTAATCAATCACTGGTCGATTAGGTTCTATCCCCTCTGCGCAAAACTCCTGGAAGGAATGGCAGCTGTCGGCGAGCAGGTTTAATGAGTGCAATACGTTAAATATGATGACCGGTTTAAACACGTTTAATTCAAAATTGCCCTGGCTGTCCGCAATTCCAACGGCTGTGTCATTACCTAGAACCTGGGCGCAAACCATGGTCATGGCTTCGCATTGTGTTGGGTTGACTTTGCCTGGCATGATGGATGAGCCCGGCTCATTTTCTGGAATAATCAGTTCACCAATCCCGCAACGGGGGCCTGAGGCGAGCCAGCGTATGTCATTGGCAATTTTCATTAATGCGCAGGCGAGAGTTTTCATGGCGCCGTGCGCATGCACCAGGGGTTCATGAGAAGCTAAAGCGGCGAATTTGTTAGGAGCGGTCACAAAAGGCAGTTTGGTGATTTTAGCGATGTGTTCAGCGACTTTGACGGCGAATTGCGGATGGGTGTTCAATCCGGTTCCAACAGCAGTGCCCCCGGCAGCCAGCTCATATAATTCAGGCAAGACTTCTTCCAGACGGTGAATGCAGGCATCCAGTTGGGCAACATAACCTGAAAACTCTTGCCCCAAAGTCAGTGGAACCGCATCTTGCAAGTGGGTTCTGCCAATTTTTATGATGTTTTTGAAAGCGTCCATTTTCGCTGCGAAAACATGACGTAAATTGCGTACAGCAGGTAATAATTTGTCATTAAAAGCCATAGCTGCGGCAATATGCATGGCTGTTGGGAAGGTATCATTCGATGATTGAGACATGTTGACATGGTCGTTGGGATGAATAGGCGATTTGCTTCCCAAGGTGCCGCCAGCCAGTTCAATGGCCCGATTGGAAATCACTTCATTGGCGTTCATATTCGATTGTGTACCACTTCCCGTTTGCCAGACATGCAAGGGAAAATGCTCATCCAACAGGCCTTTGCTCACTTCTTCTGCTGCCTGAACAATCAAATCTGCTTTGTCTTTTGGCAATTTGCCTAGTTCAAGATTCGTCAGAGCGGCCGCCTTTTTCAGGATGCCGAAGGCATGGGTTACTTCGCGTGGCATAATGTCTTTGCCTATATTGAAATGATGCAATGAACGTTCAGTTTGGGCGCCCCAATATTTATCTGATGGGACTTCAATTTCTCCCATGCTGTCTGTTTCTACACGTATTTTGGCCATGTTTTCAATTCCTTAGCAAAGTTAATTTGTTGATTATGTTTATTTATGTCTTGCTGCTTTATCAGCGATTTGGGAAAGAATAAAATCAATCGCCAAAATTCTAGCATAGCAGACGTAAATTGGTAATTTTTGTTATAGTGTCTTTTACTAAAACCAAGGATAATTGGCTGTGAGAACAATACGCATCTATCAACCTGGCGAATACCAGCCGGGACAACTTCTGGAATTATCGCCCGAGGCGGGGCAGCATGTCGGTGTAGTCTTGCGCATGGAGCAAGGTGAACAACTGACTCTGTTTAATGGAGACAATCGAGAGTTTACAGCATCCATTGAGAGAGTTAAAAAAAAGCAAGTATTGGTTCGAATTGACTCGGTCCTTGAGGTGAATAGGGAATCCCCATTAAAGATACATTTGGCACAAGCCATTTCCAAGGGCGAACGGATGGAAATGGTGATGCAAAAATCGGTTGAGTTAGGAGTGGCATGCATTACACCTGTTATTACCGAGCGCTGCCAGGTTAAAACAGATAAAGAAAAAATGGCAAAAAAAATGCATCAATGGCGTAATATTGTCATTAGCGCTTGTGAGCAATGTGGGCGTAATCAAATTCCAGAGTTGCAACAGCCAGTTTATTTAGAGCAATTTGTCAAAGAAGCCAAAGAACATCTCAGGTTCATTCTTCATCCAGCATTTAACAAGACATGGCGCGATTATCCTGTCCAGCCTCCTGATGTTGCCTTGATTATTGGTCCTGAAGGGGGGTTAAGCGATGAGGAAATTACATTAACCAGTGACTATGGATTTTTGCCTTTATCACTGGGACCGAGAGTATTGCGCACTGAAACCGCGGCAATAACTGCGTTAAGTGTTTTGCAAGCCGTCGGAGGTGATCTATAATAGACTTCTTTCCAACTCGGTATAACCTGCGTCTTTTGTTTTATAGCTCTATTGCAAGTATTTATGTAGTATTATATGTAAACTACACTTTTTGAAAATCTTGTGTTTGCTCTAAAACAAAATACACAGGATACGCAGGAAAGATTCTGGATCGAATAGCAAAATCTGGTCTTGGACCAGACATTTATATTTCTAATAACAGAGGTTTATTTATGAGTGATCATATTAAAACAGTAACCGATGCAAGTTTTGAACAGGATGTAATTAATTCATCCAAGCCCGTTCTGGTTGATTTTTGGGCTGAATGGTGTGGGCCATGTCGTGCATTAACTCCTATTTTGGAAGAAGTGGCAGCTGCTCATAGCAAGGACATGACGTTTGCTAAAATCAACATCGATGAAAATCCCCAAGCTCCGGCCAAATTTGGTGTGATGAGTATCCCAACCTTAATTCTTTTTAAAAATGGCCAGGTTGAAGCAGTTAAAATGGGTTTGCTATCTAAATCCCAATTAAGTGCTTTTGTTGAAAGCCACCTGTAATTGTATTAAAAATTAACAAGCCCTGAGATGAAAATTTATTTACAGGGCTTTTATCTTTTTTTATGACGTTTGTGTTAAAATTAAGCTATGAAAGGGATTTTTTCTTAAAGATTTAAAAGTTAAAATCAAAAAAGTCAAAATAACTTTTTATTTTTAGTTTAAAATGTTGGATCTTGTTGTAAAGCTGTGATAGCCTGTAGCTATATGTGACATACTTTAAAACAAGTGAGCCACATTGGCAGCGGATTCCTTAGCTGCTACTCCCTAACATAATTTTTTCTTCGGATATTCAATTCATTTAAACAACAAATCAAGTGAGAAGTATGAATCTTAGTGAACTTAAGCAATTACCTATTGCCGATCTCGTTAATATCGCTCAAGAGATGGGTGTGGAAAATACCTCCCGTATGCGCAAGCAAGACATCATTTTCGCCATCCTTAAAGCCCATGCTTTAAAAGGGGAAGATATCCATGGCGATGGTGTTTTGGAAGTTTTGACTGATGGTTTTGGTTTCTTGCGTTCCGCTGATGGCTCCTATCTGGCAGGTCCTGATGACATTTACGTCTCTCCCAGTCAAATCAGACGTTTCGGTCTTCGTTCGGGAGATACTATTTCTGGTAAAATCCGTCCACCCAAAGACAGCGAACGCTATTTTGCTTTATTAAAGGTTGATCAAATTAACTATGATACACCGGACAGTGCAAAGCGTAAGATTTTATTTGAAAACTTAACTCCCTTATTTGCTACCGAGCGTCTGGTTATGGAGCAAGGTAATGGCAGTACAGAAGATCTAACAGCAAGAGTAGTTGATTTGTGTGCTCCTTTCGGCCGTGGTCAGCGTGGTTTGATCGTGTCACCTCCGAAAGCAGGTAAGACTCTGATGTTGCAGAACATTGCCCGCTCCATAGAAAAAAATTACCCTGAATGTTACCTCATTGTTTTGCTTATTGATGAACGTCCTGAGGAAGTAACTGAAATGCAACGTTCTGTCAAAGGGGAAGTTGTTGCGAGTACCTTTGATGAGCCTGCCAATCGCCATGTCCAGGTTGCTGAAATGGTAATAGAAAAAGCAAAGCGCCTGGTTGAGCACAAACGTGATGTGGTCATCTTGCTGGATTCAATCACTCGCCTGGCCAGAGCTTACAATACGGTTGTACCAGCGTCAGGTAAAGTACTGACTGGTGGTGTTGACGCGAATGCCTTGCAAAGGCCCAAGAGATTGTATGGTGCGGCACGTAACATAGAAGAAGGCGGCAGCTTGACCATTATTGCAACCGCTCTGGTAGACACAGGTTCCAAAATGGATGAAGTGATTTACGAAGAGTTTAAAGGTACAGGTAATATGGAAATCCACCTGAGTCGTAATATTGCTGAGAGAAGGGTTTTCCCTGCGATTAACATTAATCGCTCGGGTACTCGTCGTGAAGATCTCTTGTTGAGCCCTGAAGAATTACAACGCACGTGGATATTGCGTAAAATCTTGCAATCCATGGATGAATGCGATGCGATTGAATTCTTGTTGGAACGCATGAAAAATCATAAAACAAATGCCGAATTCTTTGATGCGATGAAGCGTCAGGAATAATTTAAATGATTAACCCCGTCATTAGCACAGCATAATTCGGGGTCTAAATTCGTTCTGTTTTCAGGTTTATAATTCATGCTCATAGCCCGTCTTATGCTGTGCTGGGAAGGGCTTACGTCAAGCTTCTTTTTTGAGATAATTAATGAAATATTCAGATCTGAGAGATTTCATAGCCCAACTTGAATCACGCGAATTATTAAAACGTATTGACTATCCAGTATCACCTCATCTTGAGATGACCGTTGTCAGCGATAAAGTGTTGCGCTCAGGGGGGCCGGCCCTTTTATTTACCAATACACCCAATTACGATATGCCTGTACTAACCAATCTTTTTGGTACAGTGGAGCGAGTTGCTTTGGGTATGGGTGAAGAGTCTATTGCCGCTTTAAGGGAAGTGGGGAAGTTACTGGCCGCTTTAAAAGAGCCAGATCCTCCTAAAGGATTCAAAGACGCTTTTAGCAAGTTACCTTTATTGAAACAGGCACTGAATATGGCACCCAAATATGTCAGTGGGGCAGAGTGCCAGACTCATGTATGGGAAAAGGATGAAGTGGATTTAACGTTATTGCCCATTCAAACGTGTTGGCCAGGAGATGTGGCTCCTTTGATTACCTGGGGTTTGGTGACTACTCGTGGTCCCCACCAATCCAGAGAAAACATGGGTATCTATCGCCAGCAACTGTTAAGTAAAAATAAATTGATCATGCGCTGGTTATCTCACCGGGGGGGGGCTTTGGATTATCAGGCCTGGCAACAAGAATATCCTAAAGAACGCTTTCCCATTGCAGTGACTTTAGGCGCTGATCCGGCCACCATACTGGCAGCAGTTACTCCAGTTCCTGATAGCTTGTCTGAATACGCTTTTGCGGGCTTGCTTAGGGGGCAACGAACTCGGCTGACTCGATGCATAGGGGGTGACTTGCATGTTCCAGCCAGCGCAGAAATTATTTTGGAAGGGTATCTTGAGCCAGGAAATGAGGCACCAGAAGGACCGTATGGCGATCACACCGGTTATTATAATGAAGTCCAATCTTTTCCCGTTTTTACGGTAGAGCGTATTACTCATCGTGATAAGCCTGTTTACCACAGTACTTATACCGGGAGACCCCCAGATGAGCCGGCTATTTTGGGCCTTGCCTTAAATGAAGTGTTCATTCCTTTGTTGCAAAAACAATTTCCCGAGATTGTGGATTTTTACTTGCCGCCAGAGGGATGCTCTTATCGTTTGGCCGTTGTCACTATAAAAAAGCAATACCCAGGACATGCCAAACGTATTATGATGGCTATTTGGTCTTTCTTGCGCCAGTTTATGTACACGAAGTTCGTCATTGTTTGTGATGATGATGTGGACGCGCGTAATTGGCAAGATGTCATATGGGCAATGACGACACGCATGGATCCGGCCCGCGATACCGTCATGGTAGAAAATACGCCCATTGATTATCTGGATTTTGCCTCCCCGGTTTCAGGACTGGGTTCTAAGATGGGTATGGATGCAACCAGTAAATGGCCAGGGGAAACACAAAGAGAATGGGGTAAACCAATTACGATGGATGAGGATGTGCTTAATAGAGTAAATGGTTATTGGTCCTTATTGGGATTAAAATAATGACAGATAAAATAATTCAAGCTCAGGTGGAGGACATTTCTCCTTTAACGGACAGTATCGTGCGATTGGTATTAATGCCTGATGAATACGTCGACTATCAAGCTGGTCAGTATTTGCAAATCCTGTTTGCAGAGGATGCGTTTAGTTATTCAATTGCGAATGCGCCTTTAGGTTCTCATCGTTATGAATTGCATATTCGCCATAGCCAGGATAATGATTACCATCAATCATTGTTGGCTCATATCAAACAATATGGAGCTTTGCAATTAAGGTTACCTTTGGGTGAATGCAGTATTGATAAATTACATCCCCAAAAGCCTATTTTATTCATTGCTGGTGGGACTGGATTCGCACCAATTAAAGCAATGATTGAGCAATTACTGGCAAATTCGGATACCAGGCCATTTGAGTTATTTTGGGGAGCACGATCTCAAGGTGATTTATACATGGATGAAAAGGTAAGGAGTTGGCGGTCTCATGCCAGCCACTTCCAATATTTTTCGCTGTTATCCGATAAAAGTGAGGATACTTTGGCTTCGCGGGTTCTTGCCAGGCATTCAAACGTTTTGCGAGATTGGCAAATCGTCATCAGTGGTCCTTTCGATATGGTGTACAGTACTCGTGATACCTTGGTTGGTTATGGCGTATCGCCTACCCAGATGTTTTCAGATGCCTTTAGTTTTGAATCCAAAACAGATGACGCAAAAAACTGAGTGCAATGGAGTAAATTAATGGAAACTTTATATCAAATTTTAGGAATTATTGGCGCAGGCTTGATTATTTTTATATTGTACCGATTTATTAAGGGAAGCCCAGAGCAATTTAGCAAGGAAAATATGAGCAAAAGCTTTATGACAATGGGGGTTTTAGGTCTGATTTTAATAGGCTTTATTGCTTTGTTGGTATTGATGTTGCGAAATACATAATACACCTCTTGTCTAAGCTGCCTCTTTCATTTTATTGCTGCGTTTCTGCGGAATTCATTTACTGCATGTCAACTCCGCTCCTCTCAATGTTTGCCCTAAAACAAAGATACAGCTTATGCAAGAGGCCTAATATATCAAGTAATAGGTCTTGTTGCATAAGCTAGTGAGACGGGATGGCTTTCTGATAACTACCTTTTCTTTTGATTAAATAATCATCAATATTGGGGTTATTGATAGGTTCCTGACTGGTGTCAGGAAGTAACTGGCATTCCTCAACATAAGTGATTTGGCTGCTGTCATCGACTAACAGCCGGTACCAAGGATTTCTTGTTGCGAATTCATGCTGAGTTGCCCGGGGATTATATTTTCCTGAGGCTTGAAATATAGGATCCACATCAATCACTATTGCCCGGTATCTGATTCGTTTATGAATAACCAGATCCCCGATATTGAATTTGGCTATTTTATCCATAAGAGGCTCCATTTTTGAGCATCATGATAAACATATCGGTATTTTTCGGTTTAACTTGAGTTTATTGAATTAAAGTGGGTGTGGGGGATTTGCCATAAATCCTGGCTAAAATAATCCCCGCCTCATAAAGTAAGCACAAGGGCAAGGCCAGTGCAACTTGAGAAAAGACATCAGGAGGAGTAAGCAGCATACCAACAATAAACGCACCTACTATCACATAAGGCCTGATTTTTATAAGAGTTGACACCGTAGTAAAATGAATTTTTACCAGTACAAGACAAATGAGTGGAACCTGAAATGAAAAACCAAACAAAAGCAACATGCGTGTAATGAAGTCTATGGCGTAAGCCATATCAGGCATGAGTCGCACTCCTTTGGGAAGGGCCTGAGCAAAAAACTGAAACATAAAAGGCAGGACAAGATAAAAGCAGAATAGTGTTCCAAATACAAAGAGCAAAAGACTTAGTATGATGGTTCCTCTGATTTGTTCCTGCTCGTTTTTATAGAGTCCTGGACGCATAAAACGCCAAAGTTGCAATAAAGCAAACGGAGCAGTGAGTAACAAGGCTACATCCATGGCAAGTTTTAAAGGAGTGAAAACCGAGGAGGTAATCTGTGTGGCAATCAAGCCCTCTTGATTTGGTAAGGATTGCAATAACGGCCTTACCAGAACATGAAACAGTTTGTCTGATATGAAAAAAAACAATAAAGCTAAAGCGCCAAACCAGAGAAGGGTATAAATTCCTCTGCGACGTAATTCAATTAAATGAATTAACATAAAGCTCATTGGGGTTGAATGCTGAGATCATAGAATAAACTATTCCATTTGATTTTTCTAATTTTGATCATTGCCTGACGAACAGGATACACTCCCGTTTATACGCAGTCTCTTGATCATATCCACGCCCCGTGGCTTATCCACGGGACGTCGAAGACAGTACAGTACTCGATTTTCAGAGATGTGTAGAAGAATCAGATTAATATGGGAGCAAGTTCAAGCGGGGTAAGGTATTCTACTTTTAACACCGATTCTTTCAGGTCTGATTTCTTTCAGACGATTGAATTGATCAACAAAAACAACAGTAGGTTCATGTGCCGCGCAATCTTCTTCCAGAATTTGTGTAAAAGAAGCAATAATAACCAGATCACCAGGGGTTACTAAATGAGCTGCAGCTCCATTGACACAGATATCTGTTGAACCTTTCTCGCCGGTAATGGCATAGGTTTCAAATCGGGTCCCGGCAGTGATATTCCAAACATTGACCGCTTCATAGTGCAATATATTTGCCGCTTTTAAAAGCTCGGGTGCAATGGTGATACTTCCTTCATAGTCCAGGTCCGCTTGCGTGACGCAAGCACGATGAATTTTTGATTTAAGCATTTTTCTATAAACCATTATTTACTTCCTAAATTTGAACCCGGAAAAAGCAATTGACTCCATACGACTGAGCCTATTTGTTCAGGACTTTTCCAGATTGAAATAACTAAAAACAGACAGGACTTACGAAAAACACTCAATCTCTTTGTTAAAAAAATTTTTGCCTTGACCTTGGAGTTTTTCGTAAGTCCTGACAGATCATAATATTAACCTTGGTCATTGTGTTTGAATTTTACCCCATATTCTGGAGTTTACGCTATATAAATTTGTAAAATTGAGAGAGATGGATTTGAGTTATTGAGTATCGTCGGGGTTTGCTGGTACTTGGCACTAACCTACGGTAAAATTAACAAGTTTTCCCTGATGGGGTATACCTTGTGCAGTCAGCAAGATTACTGAATTAATTTTATCCTAACATAGGTGATAGAAAGTGAGGCATAGCCCACGTAAACGTTTTGGTCAAAATTTCTTACAAGACAAATATATTATTAATGAGATTCTGCGAGCTATTAATCCTTTGGCGGATGATAATATGCTGGAAATTGGCCCTGGCTTAGGTGCTTTAACGCAGCCATTACTGCAAAAACTGAATCAATTAACAGCCATTGAAATCGACACTGATTTACAAACCTACTTAACCCACTTGCCTGTATCTCAAGGTAAATTGAATTTAATTCCTGCTGATGCATTAACGGTTGATTTTTGTCAATTCGGCCACCATTTAAGAGTAGTGGGTAATTTACCTTATAATATCTCTACTCCTTTGCTGATTTATTTATTGAAATTTATCACTTGCATTGATGACATGCATTTTATGTTACAAAAAGAAGTTGTAGAACGAATAGCGGCAGTCCACGGGACCAAAGCCTATGGGCGATTAAGCGTGATGTTGCAGTATCATTGTGAGGTGGAGTATTTGTTTGATGTTCCTCCAGAAGCTTTTGAACCCAAGCCCAAGGTAGACTCAGCAATAGTTCGGCTAACACCTTATCGTGTTTCGCCATTTGAGTCTGTAAGCACTGAGAAACTGGAAAATATTGTTGCTAAAGCATTTGCTATGAGGCGCAAAACTCTTACTAATAATTTGAAAGGGATTATCACATTATCTCAACTCGATGATTTAGGCATTGATGGAGGTAAGCGGCCAGAACAAATTTCGGTTGCGGAATATGTTCAACTAGCGAAATTTATTTCCAATTAGTGTAAAATTATATGATAAGTTATTGTGGAGGTTGTCTTGTTTCATCGTCAGCGTAAAAGCTCGTTATCCGCTCAGTCCAAATCGTTAAAAGATTTAATCCGTATGGTGACCGCCGAGCAGTTTCTGAGTGAGGAGAAACGTCAGGCATTACTCCAGAAAATGAGAGCGTTGAGCGGGTTGGAAGCCTCTCGCTATGAGAGTTTATGTTCTGTTCTTATCGAGAACCTAGTCAACTATTGTCAAAATTTGCCAGAAACCGCGAACAGTTATTATTCTCAGTCTGGTGGTATGGTCGAGCATGCTTTAAATAGAACAGAAGCCGCATTGAGTCTATTCAAGGAGTTTACCGTTCAAGAACAGCCCGATTTGCTCTCTGAAGAGCAAAAACTTTGGCAATATGCGCTTTACTCCGCGGCAATTTTACAAGGCATTGGCAAATTATTTGATGAGTTTCGCATTAATTTGTTTGATGGCAATGGCCAATTGTTAAAGCAATGGAACCCTCTGTTAGAGAGCTTAATTCAAACTGGAAGTTATTATGACTATCAATTTGAAAAAGAAGCGGATGCGGAGTTCCGTCGTCGGCTGAACTTGTTGCTTGCCAGAGCTTTGATGCCAGTTAGTGGTTTTGCATGGATTGCCTCCAATCCAGAAGTTTTGGCTGTTTGGTTAGCCCTACTGAATGAAGATTATCATTCTGCAGGTACTTTGGGCGCTATTTTAATTCGGGCTGATGCTATTGCGATACAGCGTTATTTTCTGGCGTTTATGGCTCGAAGTGGCGCACGACGAAGCAGCCGTTATGGCAGAGCGGTGACCTTTACCGGTGGTGTACCGGAATCCATAACAGAAAAAGAACAGGCAATAGGAGTCGAATTCATTCAATGGCTTATCAAGTCGTTGGATGAAGGTCGAATTATGGTGAACAAGGCGCCATTGTTTATGGTTCCTGGCGGCATGTTGATGTGCCCCGAAATGTTTCAATTGTTTGTTCGTGAGCATCCTGAATATAAAAATTGGCAAGCCATACAGAATGGATTTTTGTCATTAGGGCTTCATAGCCGAGATGCGGGGGGCAATGTAACCAGTCGTTTTGAACAGGCCCACACTCAGCAAATGTATACTGGAGTCGTTTTTGCAGGATATGGGGTTGCTTTGCCCAATTCTGTCCAGGTGCATCATTTGAATACAGGCAAAATAGAATCCATGTCCGCACTCGAGTTAATTCATAAATCACAATATACCAGTCAGTTCACGCAGCAACCAAGTGCTATTGCAATAACTCCTTTGCAACGATTGGCAGCGAATGGACAATGGCAGAATATTGAGCAGGATCTGTCCCAATTGGCATTTGGAGCAAAACGCGGTGCCTGATTATGCAATAGGGGATGTACAAGGATGCTATGATCCTTTACAACGTTTGCTTGAATTAATCGATTTTAATGAGAAGGAAGATTGTTTATGGTTTGTTGGGGACCTGGTAAACCGAGGTCCCGACTCATTGGCCGTATTGCGATTTATTTATTCCTTACCTGTGAAACCCAAAGTGACTTTGGGTAATCATGATTTGCATTTATTAGGCTTATTATTCGGCGGGAAACCCTGGAAAGGGCATGACGATACGCTTGAAGAAGTTATGCTGGCTGACGATAGTGAGGAACTTGGGCATTGGTTGCGAAAGCAATCTCTCCTTTGCTTGTCATCCGAGTTAAATATGGTCATGTGCCACGCAGGTATAGCTCCCTTATGGGATTTACCGAAGGCTGTGAGACTGGCCAATGAACTCGAAACGGTGCTTTCAGGCGATTCGTATAAGGAATTTTTAGCGCATATGTATGGCAACAAACCGGATATTTGGTCAGATGATTTAATTGGAATGGATAGATTACGAGTTATTACCAATTATTTTACCCGGATGCGGTTTTGTGATGTGCATGGACGACTAGAGTTGGGTTACAAAGGGACTTTATCCAAAGCCCCAAATCATCTGTATCCCTGGTTTGCAGTACCAGGCCGGAAAGAAATTGAAATGGATATCGTATTTGGTCATTGGGCGGCGCTCATGGGACGAAGCTCTCATCCGCGTATTCATGCGATAGATACCGGATGTCTTTGGGGAGGGCAATTAACCGCATTACGCCTGCAGGACAGGCAGCGCTTTTCGGTAGCCGGGTATGAGGTTAGCCGTTTTGAATGACCTTGATCGATATGCATTTTTATAAACACAGGCGATAACAAAGGTGAAATTTTTAAATAAAAGCACAGCATTGTTACCGATATTTATTTTATCGGGCCTGATTGGTTTTCATGCCGCAAGCGCCAAGACTTCTTCAAATACTGGCAATTCACTTTATTCCTGGACAGAAAATCCTTCTACTGAAGCACAGCGGGTGGAGCAAGCGGAGGAAAGGCTAAAGGCAGCCATTGCCAACCCGGAATACATGTTGAAAAATTGGATAGAGTTGCCTACTTCGCCTGAATCAAAAAGGAAAACAAGGCATCATTTGACGATAAGAGAAGCCATTCTATTAGCCTTGCGTTACAATCCTAACATCCAGAATGCGGAATTAGACCGCATTATTCAGCGTTATCAATTGCGTTTGGCCAATAATGAGTTTGAACTGCAATATGCTCTTGGTGCCTCAGGTGTCGTGCAAAAAAGTACTTTTGAAGGGATAGGCAGCGCGACAAACCATTCATTTCTGGCCAGTCCTGAATTGGATTTGAAAACCAAATTAGGGACGAAAGCGTCCGTATCCATCGATAACAATGTTTCCACCAACAACAGCTATAATCCTGTGTTAAATTTATCTATTACCCAACCCTTGCTGCGAGGATTTGGCAAGTCAGTGAATGAAGCAAAACTGTTGGATGCGATTGATAAAGAGTGGTTAAATAAATTAAGTTTGCAGCAATCGGTTATGGATCAGATTACCCAGGTCATTACGGCCTACAGGGCATTGATTTTAAGCGGGAATAATTTAGAGAACCAGCGTTTGCAACTGGAGGAAGCCAGAAAATCCTATCAAATTAATGAAAAAAAGATTGCTGCGGGACAATTAGAGCCTACCGGAAATATACAGCAATCCTACCAGATAGAATCGTTGAGTTTGATGGTAGAACAAGGTGAAAATGATTTTAAACTGGCTTCTCAGGAATTATTGCAAATGATTGGGCTTGATCCGGATTTGCATATTTCAGTCCCCAGTGATGTGACGATAAAAGAAATTATAGTGCCTGACTTGCAAGAGTCCATTACCATCGCATTGAATCACAATACGCAGTATCTGGCCCAGAAAATGGCCTTGCGCGCGGATGAGCGGGCTTATACGGTTGCAAAAAATCAGCAACTTTGGCAGCTTGATTTGGCGGGCACTGTACAAGGTGGAGCGGTCAATGATGTAACCGGAACCAGTACGGGTTTAAGCAGCATTTACAATGGTAATAATATCACGGAATCAGTGCGCGTCACCCTGACCATTCCATTGAACGATATTGGCCGGCGTAGTCAATTAATCAATGCTAAAGTGCAGTTGGAAAAAGACAAAATTAACCTTATTGCAGCCAAAAGAGCTTTAATCACCAGTGTAACCAATACCATTAATAATATTCAGAGTTTGGCCAAACGTTATGAACTGGCACAAAAGCAAGTCAAATTGGCAGAGCAGTCTTACGCTTTGGAAAAGAAAAAACAACAGGCAGGAATCTCCAGTGCCCTGGATGTGAACAATACTCAGAATCAATTGATTCAGGCACAGTCAGGATTGATAGGGGCAAAAATTGCGTATCTCAATCAGTTATCCGCGTTGCAAAGGATTTTAGGGACCACGCTGGATTACTGGCAGATTAAACTAAGGTATGGCGGATGAACAACTATCTGAAAATATTCTCAATAACATTCTTTATTTTAACTTTGGTTTCTTGTGACAGCTCTGATAAGCCGCAAACCACGTCATTAAAAACCTATGAAGTGAAACCCCAGCCGCTGCACAAGACTCTGCATTTTACCGGGACCGTGCAACCCTTGAGGGAAAGCAGCCTAACCAGCCCAATGGAAGCCGTTGTTGAAACGATGCATTTCCATTATGGCCAGATGGTTAAAAAGGGCGAGATTGTTTTAACTTTAAATTCCAATGAATTGCAAAAACAGTATAACGATACCCTAACCGATTACTTAAAAGCGAAAGACAGTTACTCCATTGCCAAGGCAAAATTTGTAGGGACAGAGGAGCTCTGGAATGCGGGATTAATCTCTAAAAACAATTACTTAAGTGAGAAATCCGGGGTGGATACGGCACGTGTTACCTTAATGCAGGCTACTCGCAAGCTTTCTGAGATGCTGGAAAAAATGGATGATAAAAACACTCAGAATATATCCAATCTCAGCCTGTCTGATTTTGACAAGGTGAGAAAGATTCTGACAACAAATCATAATTTGATTCATTTGAAGGCTCCCAGTGACGGGATCATGCTTTATCCTCCGAAATCAGGGGAAGATAAAAATAATAGAGTGACTGTGGGCTCAACCATAAAGTCCGGGCAAGTCATCGCCTTGATAGGTGATTTGAATGGAATCAGTGTAGAAATTGATGTTCCAGAGATAGACATTGATAAAATTCGGCCAGGAATGGATGCCACAATTAGTGGCGTTGCATTTGGCAGGCATCAGTTGAAAGGTAAATTGGTTGCAGTGAATGCGCAGGCATCAAACACCAGCACTGGTGGATTACCTTCCTTTACTGCAGTAGTAGAGGTTAATTCCTTAACTCCCGAGCAACAGTCGTGGATCAAAGTGGGTATGAGTGCCTCTATAGAGCTGAATGTCGAATCGAATAATCAATTGTTAATCCCTATAGCGGCAGTTAAAAGGGAAAAAGGCAGTAGTGTTGTTCAGGTCCAACTAGCCAAGGGGAAAATTCAGAAACGGATGATTACTACCGGTGCCGCTCAAGCGGATTCAGTAGTGGTTGAAAGTGGCCTTAAATCAGGAGATGTCGTGGTTTATGATTGACAAACCTTTAATCCAGCTTTCTGATTTGGTGAAGACTTATCATCTTGAAGGCATCAGTACCACGGTATTAAAAGAAGTGTCTTTGACCGTATATGAAGGTGATTTACTCGCTATTGTCGGGGCATCAGGTTCCGGCAAATCCACGTTAATGAATATCATCGGCTTATTAGATAAACCGGATACAGGAACTTACACTTTAAACAATAGAAATGTAGCCAGTTTAAGCGACGATGAGGCGGCTGAATTGCGCAATCAAAACATTGGCTTTGTTTTTCAGCAATTTAATTTGCTTCCTCGTTTTACAGCGCTGCAAAATGTGGCTTTGCCTTTGACCTACAGAGGAGTCAATCCCGCTTTGATAAAAGAAAAAGTGGAGCACGCACTGGAGAAAGTGGGAATGCGCCAATACATCCGCCACAGACCAACCCAATTATCGGGTGGCCAGCAACAGCGAGTTGCTATCGCCAGAGCGTTAGTGACTGACCCACAGGTTATCCTGGCCGATGAGCCTACCGGTGCGCTGGATTCAAAAACAGGTACTGAGGTAATGAATTTGTTTTTGGCCTTACACCAGGAAGGGCGGACTATTATCATGGTAACCCATGATGAGCATGTGGCCGCGCAATGCAAACGCCAAATTACTCTAGCCGACGGAGCAATCATAGCGGAGTCCGGGCAATGAACTTTCTTAATCATTGCCAACAAGCGTTGGTGAATTTAACGGCCTCCAAACTCCGCTCGCTTTTGGCCGTACTGGGAATACTGGTAGGGACTGCTGCTGTCGTTGCCTTGATTAGTTGTGGGCAATTGGCTACCGAAAAAGCGTTGGAGCAATTCAAGGCATTGGGTACCGATTTGTTGGCGGTTTCCGTTTATCAAAAGGTGCCCAGCAAATCTCATAGTGAATCCGACTCGTTAACGATAGAGCAGTGGCAGCAGATAGCCGAACGCATCCCTTATGTATTAAAAATCGCGCCTTACAGCACCGCTTACCAAACTTTAAGCTTTAATGGCAAAGTGATGCAGGGGGCGGTGATTGGCGCCGATGAAAGCCTTGCCGATATCATCCATGTGACCTTGGCGCAGGGGCATTTTGTTTCCTTTTTGGATTCTTTTGAGCATTTTTGTGTTATTGGCGATAGCCTGGCACAACAAATCAAGGAAATTACTCTCGACGATCCCATTGGTAAGCAATTACGCATAGGACAATCCTTGTATACCATTATCGGTGTTGCCGAGCATTGGAGAGAAAATGGCTTTTTCAACGAGGACATTAACCAGGCTGTCATTATTCCCTTGGCTGGAATGAGTCTGGTCAGCAAGGACGCCAAAATCAATAATGCGGTATTGCTTCTCAAGCCAGACAGCCCTATTGATGAAGTCATTAATGAAATAAAGGAACTCATTAATTCTCAGGCGCCGAAACTCAGTGTTTTTCCGCGCAGCGCCAAACAAATTATAGCCAGCATGGAAAATCAGGGCCGTATTTTTACCCTGCTGTTAGCGGTCATTGGTGGAATTTCCTTGCTGGTTGGTGGTATCGGTGTCATGAATGTGATGCTGGTTTCGGTCAGCGAGCGCAAAAAAGAAATTGGGATTCGCAAAGCAGTGGGTGCGAAAAACAGAGAAATCCAGGCTTTGTTTTTGGTTGAGTCTGTCATGCTATCTTTGCTGGGGGGGGTGCTCGGAGTCATTTTAGGTTTGATTTTTACCAGAATAGTCGCTTATTTCAGTGATTGGACTTTTACTATCTACTTACTCCCCCCAATTGCCGGTTTTCTGGTTTCTGCTGCCACTGGAATCTTTTTCGGATTTTATCCTGCCCGACGGGCTTCCAAACTGGAACCTATGGTTTCTTTACGTAGTGAATAATTTATTAAAATCCTACGATTCTTTTGTATAAAACAGGATACCCGCTCGCTCAATGTGTTCAAGCAAATCGGGATTGTCTATGGTGTGTTTCAGGGATATATCAACCTTCCAGGGTAACAGTAAATCATCAATTTTATTTTCAATAGCAAGTAATTCAGTGATCCCTAATAAGTTTCCGGTAAGGCAAAGATCAATATCTGAGCCCTGATGATATGTGCCTTTGGCACGAGATCCGTAGAGAATCGCATTATCAATTTGAGGATACTCTTTAAAGACACATTTCAATGCTTCAATAGCATGGCTAGGCAAGCCATACAGATGGTTTAATTGCTCATTCATGCTCTTTCAGACCTTGCATTTTTTCCAGGAATGCCTGAAAAGAGGTGTGGTAGGAATTAATAATATTTTTGACAATTTCATCGGCAACGGATTGGTTGTAGGTATGAGAGGTTTGGTTGCGACTTTTAATCATTTCCATCCAGATTTCACCTTCTTTAATTAATCCCTTGTTAAATGATTCGCGTGTTGCATCACGAGAACCAGTAATTGCAGAATTTCCCTGGAAAAAGAAATAATCTTTCATCACATTCCAAGCCAGCTCATGGGTAAATTCAAAGGCTTGGATTAAGCCTTGCTTTTCCAAGTCGGATAAGGGTCTTGTTTGCGCCAGGTTGACGGCAAGTGATAATTGTTGAAGCGCTCTTGCATAATTATTTAACCGTTGTTGCCAGCGAACATCGATATTGGTCATAACTTACTTACTCCAGATTTTGAGGTTGTACCAGTTAATTTAATGAAGCGACTTTATCAAATTATAAAAACTCATTTTATAATGAAAAACACGAGGTATTCCAGAAGCGTTTTTTATCTAAACAGGTTTTTTGCACCGGATTTACAAGTACTTTAAGACCATAACCTATATCCCTCTTGCATGACTCGCCTCTTTTTGAAAGGTTGCCAAAAGAAGTTGGATTTTACCCTATTTTACTCACATTTCTGTGATATGCCAAAAGCGTTTTTGTACAGTGCTAACAACAAATCACCACTATGATCTCCCGCTGCTTCATCGACAAAAGGTGAGCTATTTAATGCAATAACCACTACTTTTTCATTACAAGGATGATAAATATAAAGGACTCTAAATCCCATTGCATCACCTTCATAATACCAATATTTGCCTAATTGTGGCTTATAACCTTGAACAACACCTAAACCAAAACCATTAGGATCTTCTGAATCAACATGGGAGATTGGAGTACCCGTTTTCATCGAAATGAGTGATTTTAACTCCATTTGCTGTTTCGGCAGTAAAAAATCGGATGAAAATAAAGCTTTTATCCATTTAGCAACATCGGATGTAGTTGCAACCATGGCACCAGAAGGTCCCGCCATTGATAAATTGTCATTGGTTGCCGTTTGACCATGCTTTAAGTTTTCCACTGTTCGACCATAATAGTAACTTTCAGGCATTTTTTCTAAAAAATGTCGGGTATAAGAATCAGTAATATAATAAGTCTCTTTTAATTGTAAGGGCTTTATAATTTTTTCCTGTAATTGATTATAAAAGGAGTCGTGAGTGACTTTTTCTATAATCATACCCAGAATTAAGTAGTTGGTATCAGAGTAATTATAACCTGAGGTGGGGTGTTTATATCCATATGCTAAATCTACTAGTTCTTTACTAGTCCACTGTTTTTTAGGATTATCAGTAATCGAATCTGCAAGCGTTGGAATCGTTGCATAACCTGGAATTGCACTTGTCATATTAAGTAATTGCTTTATAGTAATGCCTTTCCAATCATTATATTCTGGCAACCAATATCCAATTGTTTGGTTGATGTTTAATTTCCCTTCCGCTTCAAGCTTTAAGATTAATGCGGCTGTAAACGATTTGGTTATACTGCCAATTTGAAAATATGCATTATTTGTAAGGCGTTTTTTTCTTTTATTGTTCTCAAAACCATGGGCTGTTGATATTATTTGAGTTCCGCTTAAAAATGTCGCCCCCACACCTGTAACTAGCTCTTCATTGTTATATTTCTCAATGTATTTATCGATTAATGAGTTAATTGATTTCAATTTAAATGGCTCGCTCGCAAATAGGGGCATAGATAGAACTACGGCTCCCATTAAACTCCATGTGAATATATTTTTGATATGCATATTTAACTCCTGTGGATCAAAGCCTCAGTAATACAATGAACACTAATTTCTTTTTATTCTAGTTTACTTACATACAAACACATCAATACCTGGCTTATGATATTTAATCTCTGTATGTTAAAGAAGCACTGCTCTATATGGCCTCTTTACTTTTTTGCAATACGACATCCTAAAGTTTATTTTGTTATCATAGGAGTTATCATGTTGACAAAAAATAGAATGGAAAAAGATGCGAAAAAATCCTATAACACTCTTTGCAGGCCAAGACTAGTTTATAGCTCCACTTTCTTCTGATGAGTGGGTTCTAATTATAGATTTCCATGAAAGATTACTTTCTGTACAATACTTATTGTTGGGTCTAACTTTCTGATTCAAGCTTAGTCAGTGTATTGCGAGAGAATTACGAATAGACAGGCTAATTTTTAATAAATGAGCTATCTTTTAAGAATACCCATAGGAAGTTGATTGAGTTATAAAAACTAAAGTGAAATAAAAGCTGGGCGAAATAAATGTTGTCAAACAATAAATATAATTTAGGGGAAGAGCTATGAAAAAGTGGGGGCTCACTATCGTTGCACTGATGTTATTAAACCAGATGGTCTATGCCAGTCAAAGCTGGAATCAATGGGTTGCAGGAGTGAGGGAGGAAGCTTTACAACAAGGGATACCACCCAGTTTATTTGATGAAGCGTTTGCTGGTATTCATGAACCAAGTCGAAAAATAAAAGGATTTTTACGTTCACAACCTGAGCATAGGTTAACGTTCATGAAATACCGTAATACCAGAGCAGATAACTACAGGATTGTGATTGGGCGGAAAGAATACAAAAGAAACAAGGAAATATTGGAAGAGATTGCCCAGCAATACGGGGTTAATCCTTGCTTTATCGTGTCTTTTTGGGGTATGGAAACCAGTTATGGCTCCTACATGGGCAACTTCCCTGTAATCAATGCGCTGGCTACTTTAGCCTATGATTCAAACCGTAAAGACTTTTTCCGCAAGGAATTGTTTCTCGCTTTACACATCCTGAAAGGCGGGCATGTTAGCCTGGCTGATTTCAAAGGGGAGTGGGCTGGCGCTTCTGGCCAACCTCAGTTTTTACCATCCAGCTGGGTAAAATACGCAGTTGACTATGATGGGGATGGGCGAAAAGACATATGGAAGAGCAAACCCGATGTTTTTGCCTCCATAGCAAATTATATGAAACAAAACGGCTGGCAAGCAGGTGAGCCTTGGGCTATTCAAGTGAAGCTTCCTGCAAAGTTTGATATGAAACTGGAAGGGAAAAGTATTGTTAAACCAGTCAGCGAATGGAATGCATTAGGTGTGCGCACTGAAAGCGGCGAACCCCTGCCTTATCAAAATTTGCAGGCCAGTATTGTCCAGCCTTATGGTGGCCCGACCTTCCTTGCGTTTCCTAACTACAAGATGATACTGCGTTATAATAACTCCATATATTATGCCGGAGCAATTGGCTATATGGCAGATAAGATTTGCCAGGGTCAATGATTCACCTCCATTATTTGCTGGGGGCATAAATATCTACTGATGAATTCCACTGGACCAGGCGTTCAGTGGAATTGACATACCCCAAGCTTTTAAGCTTTATAAATTATAGGTAACGTGAGTTATGGATAAAATCAATTGTTATCTGGAACTGCTCGGGCTGAGGAGGCATTTATGCCGTCTCGAAGCCTAGTATCGGATTTTATGTTTCATGCCAAGGCTTCGAGACGATGCTTAGGCATCTCCTCAGCCCGAACGTACCCTGGGCATCTACGGGCTGTTATATCCTCTTTATCCATAACTCACGTTAGGTATTAAAATGAAGCATAAATCCTTTCAGTGGTCAGTGGTTGGTGCGGGGCCTGCCGGAATTGCTGCAGTAGGCAAGCTGTTGGACTATGGCATAGCGGCTTCTGAAATATTGTGGATTGATCCTCACTTTAAAGTGGGTGATTTTGGTCAGCTCTGGCGACACGTTTCCAGTAATACTACGGTCAAGCTCTTCTCAAGCTTTCTGCATGCCGCAAATTCATTCTCCTATAAAAAAGCACCCGCCAAATTTCGTTTAAACAACCTGAATCCTGATAATACCTGCCTTTTAAGTGACGTTGCGGAGCCTTTGCAATGGGTTACCACTGTTCTGCTGAATCAGGTTGTTGCAGAAGAGGCCGTCATCCACAGCATGTTTCTCTCAGGAGGTTGTTGGACTTTATGTTCTGACACACAACAATACCAGGCTAAAAATGTTATTTTAGCGACAGGGGCTGTCCCATCCAGCCTCAATTACCCCGGTGTTAATGTGGTACCGTTTGAAATTGCAATCGATAAGCAGCGCCTTGCCGGTTTTGTAGATACGAATGAGACTTACGGAGTTTTTGGCTCCTCCCATTCGGCCATTATGATTTTACGCGCTCTTATCGAATTAGGGGTAAAGAAAGTGATCAACTTTTATCGCTCCCCTTGTCGTTATGCCATCAATATGGGCAACTGGATTTTATTCGACAACACAGGCCTGAAAGGTGAAACGGCCGCATGGGCGAGGAAACACATCGACGGTGTTTTGCCTGCCAATCTTGTCCGCTACTACCCAAGCGAATTAAATATTGCACGCCATCTTCCAGAATGCGACAAAGTGATTTACGCCGTTGGTTTTGAAAGACGTAAAAACATGATCATTGATAATTATGAACACGTTACTCCTAATCCTCATGTGGGCATTATAGGGCCAGGCTTGTTCGGCTTGGGCATAGCCTATCCTGAACTCAGTGTCGATCCGTTTGGGACTATTGAGCATCAGGTGGGATTATGGAAGTTCATGGTGTATTTGTGTAAAGTGCTGCCTGTCTGGTTTAAATACCCTGCCTAGAGTTGTGAGATGATAATTCATCACACGTCCACTCGTCATTAGCTGGGTTTCTACAGACTCGCAAGATTCTGTTGTATTTGCATTGAACAGGAAACATCAAGGATAAAAAATGATAAAGATATTCATTTACTTAGGATTGTTTTTAAGCAGTAATTTACTCATGGCGAAACCATTGTCGCAATTGGACTCTACTAACTTGGTCCCTTGTTTTAACGTGGAGCAAGCAGAACGCATTGGAAAACAAATCAATAAGCTTTTACAGCATGAGTTTTGCGAGGAAAACATCAATCCCAAAACATTTGACTCTATTAGTCACAAAATCCTGCCTAAACTTATGACAGAAACATTTTTAGGAGTAAGCCCTCCTGAAAACTGGCAGCAATTAAGTGACGATATTATAAAAAACTGTATTGCAAACAAGAATCTATGCAAAAAAGAAGCGCAGAAGGAATTAGAAGAATGCATCAAACCGAGAATTCCTTTGCTCCTGATTCAATTTGGCCCCTGGCTAGTTCAAAATTGTACGCAATTGAATAAGTCTTTCATTGAACAATGGCCAAATAAACAGGCCACTCTCCAAAAGATAATTCATGAAAACAAGAATATCGATTAGTCGAGTTATTCATGACTACCTTGAATAAAAATAGTAGGAGTCAGTTTTTATGGGGAAGTTATCAATAGATCTTTACTTAAAAAATTTGTCGAAGCGTTATAAGGCTCGGAAAAGATGAGAGGTGGCCTAATTCCGAGAGTTATGCCCGATAAAACCACATTTATTTACCTAATTTCATCAAATATAACTCACCGATATGATCTACAACTAGGTTCTTAAAGCGATGGGTTTGTGAACGAATAAAATTGATGTTCAAAAATTTAAAAATCACAACGAAAACCAGTTCGAAAACTCTATATATTAATCAAAGTTCATTTTAATCTATTCTTTTAGCCTTTCTGAACTACAAGGAATAATAATGAGAGTAGGGTATGCCTGAATATCTACACATGAACAAAATTTAGACTTACAGCTTGATGAATTAAGGAGGGCAGGTTGTGAGTAAATTTCTACAGATAAAATTAGTGGTTCTGTATCAGAGCGACTGGGATTAGAAAAAGCAGAAAATTTCCTTCGAGAGGGAGATGTTTTGGTTGTTTGGCGATTGGATAGGCTAGGGCGATCATTGAAGCATCTTATTTCTTATGTTAGCAAACTAGAGGAAAAGAGAATTGGTTGAAGCTATTAACACGGAAACGTCTTCAGGTAAGTTTATGTTTCATGTATTTGGGGCACTTTCAGAATTTGAGCGCAACTTAATTAAAGAGCGTACTCTTGCTGGCCTTGAAGCTGCTAGAGCTAGAGGTAGGCAGGGTGGACGATCAGAAAAGCTTAGTGATGAACAAAAAGAATTAATAAAAACTTTATATGCTAATAAGAAACATTCTATCCAATCGATTTACAAGATGGTTGGGGTAGGAAAGACTACACTATATAAATATATCAATCAGTAACAAATTAGTTAGTTTTGTGTTTTTTAAAGTGAGTTATCTAAGAGGTTCTCTATTCATGAGGGTATAGAGTGTTTGACGGTCAAGGTAGGATTTCAGAAGAAATTGTTCAACAAATATGCAAAAGAATGTTTTTATCAGATTTCGTAATATGTAACCCCAAAATTAAGAAAACAGAAAGAGTTGAAAATGAGCTTGCGGATACTTTGATTTATTTTCAGGGTAACCTTATTTGTTTTCAGGTGAAATCAAAGCGAGTATCAGGAACAGTTGATAAAAAACCTACAGATTATCAAAGAATAGAAAGAGCCGTGTCAAAAGGCATTTCTCAGCTAGCTACTATTCAGTTAGCATTGAAGAAAAATAAAGTTTTAAAAGTCCAAAATAGCCATGGAATTCAACTAGAAATAAACCCATCTGATGTGAAGAAGTTATTTGGAGTCGTCATATTAGATATTATTGGTGAGGAAGATTTTAGGGAGGATGATCGGACAGTTATTAAAAGAGGTTTTACTACCTTTAAAAACATTCCAACACATATTTTTTTAAAAAGGGATTTAGAGTTAATTTTAACTGAAATTGATGCCTTACCTGATTTTATTAAGTATATAAATATTAGAGAGACCCTCTATTCTAATGACCAGATAATGGGTGAAACACATGAGCGTGATCTGTTGGCGTTATATAAGATTCGACCCAACGAAGTTAATGATGCAGTTAAAAATAATATTATTTTATATATTACCCCAGGGTTTTGGGATGTATATCAGGACAAATATGCTAAGGAAATAAGCAAAAGAAACGATGACAATAAATGTAGTTACCTGATTGATGAAATTATTGAATATTTGCATAAGTCGATTGGATCAGATAAAAAACTGGTTGCTGATTTTGAAGACGATCTTCTTCATGAAAACACTCTAGAGCAATATTTTTTGGTCGTATCTGAATTAGCAGGGTTTGATAGGCTAACAAGACGGAATTTAGCCGAAAAATTTATTCAGATAATGGGAAAGGCAGATAAGAATCCAAGAGGTTCTTATTGTTTAGAGCTTCAGAATAATAATACAGGGATTGTTCTTTATTCTTCATCAAAGTCTAGAGCTGAACGCTATAGCTTTTTAAAGTACCTAGTCTCATCTGCTTATTGCAAATTCAATTTACGAAAGGTAATAGGCATCTCTACAGATAATGCTTCGGCGCCTTTGCATTATTATGAAATTATTTCCTATGAAAACATGCAGTTCGACGATTATGATGAGTTCCGTACATTGGCAAATAAACTTTTTAAAAGCCCTAAAATTGAACACCTCACTGAGTATAATAGTCAAAAAAAGTTAAAAAGAAGAATATTTTTAAATAACAAATGTCCATGCGGAAGTGGGAGAAAATATAAAAATTGTTGTGCTTAGATTAAGCTCTATCAAAACATGGCACTACGGCAAATGAATATATGTTTTACTTTTATCAATAATTCCAAAACCTAACGGTTTAGAGAATACCCTTAAAATATAAAGCAATGTTCCAAAACCTCAAGGTTTAAAAAAATAGGGTACAACAATCATTTATTATAAACTGATCAATTCATCAAATGTTATAATTTGAAGAATCTAAATTTTTCATCGCTAAATCAAATGAAGTAAATTTTTTTGATAAATGATAGGCTAAAATCCCTCGGAAAATATTTTTTAACTGATAAGTTAGTGTTCTAGCTTCATTATGATTATCATAATTATGAACAAATTTATTTCGAATCCATCTTAGTGAATCTATGCATTCCCCAACATGGATTTCATGAGGAAAAATAATTGAACATCTATGCTTGTAAAGATAGGATTCATTCATTCCATCTCTGCAAAGTAATTTTTCAAGTGCGCTCCAAAGTAAAAGTAAAGACATGTTTAAATCCCATTCATCCAAGGCTTTAGTGTAGAGCAAAAGACTTTCAATAATTACTTCCTTATATTTGCATTTTTTGATTAACCGAAGATTTTTTTCTATTCTTTTTTTTGGCAGATTTGAAAGATCGGCCAAAGGAGCGGTTGTATATTTCTGTTCATAATAACAGCCTGAAAACTCACCATCTTCTTTATGGAGGGTATGAAACTTTCCTAATCGAATTTTATTAATGGGTTCTGGATTAGTATGAAAAACCATCCCCCAACTATTATTTATAAGAATATTTATCACAGCTCTAAATATATCAAGATTATTCATGTGCTCACTAATTTCATTAGATTCAGTAATACTAGTGATTACACATTTGGTATATTGGTTATTTTCTTTTTGATGCTTTTTCTGTAAAGCAAGCGTCCTTGATTGAAAAAAAATTGGAAATTCTTTGTAGAAATTTATTTTACTATTGAAAACTTGAATTGTTCTGTAAGGGATTTTCTCGGCAGATATTGAAGTAAGGCAATATTTTTTTACCTTATGGAATGATAAAAGTTGTATTTTATCTGTAACTAGCGCTAACAAATTATCTGAAGACTCTCTTTTTTTAAGAATAAGTTCTTTTATAGAATCTATAATTATTTTATTCCGTACAGAAACATCTATTTTAATATTGAATTCAAAGAACTCTACTAAACAATGAGCTTCTGGAAAAAGGAAGTTATCAACAGTTGTGGTAAAAAAATTATCCACCTTAATATCATTTTTAGCTCCATTTACAATAGAATTTTTACTAAGCCATGATATGAGAGCGTCAGGTTTATTATTTAAAGATTTCCATTCTACTAAGTTCATTGTCATCCTTTTGAATAACATTATAATTATTATAGATCAATAGATTATCTGAAAAGGTTAGGACGCCAAGTAAATATCCAATTAAATCGATTATGCTGAATAACAAAAAAAGAAAAGTGGGAATGGGCTCAGCCGAAGCAAACAGCGTTCAAAAAGGCTGATTACTGAGAAAACTAAGCTTAGTCCATAACTATCTAACGCCATGACCCAAAATACAAGCGATGGGGTATAATCTGGATAAAAAATACCATCCTAATTAAAAAAATTCACTGAAAATCAAGTTGGTCAATTTGTTCAAAAAACAGCATATTTGTTTTCGTTAATATCTAATGTAGGGGCGCGATCCAACCTATGTGCTCTCAGATGTCATAGCCCCACAAAGTTCCAATATAATAAGCTAAAAATTATAGATGTGTCGAAATACTTATTAAATAGATCGAGAGATCAGAATCAATCAGGCAAATATTAATAAGAAAATTGATGATTTCCTTAATAAAATAGATAAAATCTTCAAAAAATATTAAATGCAAATCTGAGTTATGAAATTGTTGAATTTAAGCAAAACATCAGATGTAGATGACTATATTTGAGAGGGGCTCTCGATTAATTACTCCAATACGTATAAAAAATTATGAATACAAGAATTATTTATTTTGCCATATTATTATGCAATTTTATTCCAACCACTTTTTCTGCAGATTGTAATATTACATATATAGAGGAAGATAAACTCTTAGCTATGGATTATGACAGTTTCGACCAACATGAGGCTGGATGGCGAAAATATGCTAAGTTAGGCTGTTATTATGAAATAGGTGTTTTGATTGATAAATATCTCGATAAAAATAGAAATAGTCTCTTAGATTGGCAAACAATTGGAATCACTTGGCATGCAGGGCAAATGTATGCATTTGGTAATCAATATAGGATAGCCAAAAATAGATTTATTCATTCCATCAACCCAAACGAACCAGATAATATCCCAATCCTCTGGAATGATTATGTTTATGCAACCATCGCATTTCTTAATAATGATATGGCTAAATTAAAATTCCATCGAGATAAAATTGCTGCTGGCCCTCTTTTAAATGGAATAAAACCCAACCTAAACGTTGTCGATAATCTAATCCTATATTTTGGCAAACCCTATTCGATAGCATATAGCGGTAACAGGGAGCAGGATTCTTAAAAATATAAATTTTCAAACCTTCGTAATATAAGAGAAAAGTTGATCTTTGCCAATTTAAACATCCCACCAAAAAGGCAAACAGTGACTAGTATCTTTAAACAAGCTGGTATAAATAGGGAGGATATAAAATGAGATACCCTATATTACACAACACTTAAATGAATATGCTTTTTTAACCCTAATCCCTTAATTATTCTTTAGAACGCTTTGCAAAAAGAACAAGCATCCTTTCAAGTGCCGGATTTTAGCGAATAACCAGTGTGTATTCACAGAGTTATCCACAGAAAATGGGGATAAGTGATCAATACAATTTATGTATCAATACTCAATAAGTCCTTGCGGGACAAGGGGTTTTATAAAAAGAGCCTGGTGTGGTCTGGTTATGGGATTGAAATACGGAAATAGTTATTCACAGAAAGGGAGATGCAATTAAGATGTTAAGCGCTTTACATCGTAACAAAAAAAAAAATAAAAAAACAGTCTTGACTAAGTCAATTTTTTGCAAAAACTCCTGGTTAAAAGTTAATTAAAAAAGTAGCTGGTTATTTTATCGATATTGCTGACTGACTCAATATGACTAGTGACTGGACAATTATTTGATTCAAATTGATTAGAATGATATAAAGTGCACCCTTAATGGCTGCAGCCCCTAGCGCGAGCACCAGAAGGTTAAATAATGTACCACTTTTAAAAGGCCAGACTTTTAATTTGAAAAGCTTATGTTGTATTCACTGATTAAAAAATACCATACTGCCCACCTCTTATCCAACTATTCTTAACGATATCCCGCTATTTTTATTTCTATCTAATTACTTCAAAGCACTGTCTCTTTAGTTAACTTTTTAAAGAGCAATATTAGTTTTTTAATGGGTAAAGGATGTCAATATACATGTGTTAGATCCATTAACTCTTGAGGAAATTCAAGAAAGTTGTGATATTTTAAAACGAGAAAAAGAACTGTCCGACAGTTATCGATTTGCCTGGGTGATGACTTACGAACCGCCTCAACAAGAAGTTTTACATTCAAGCGATACTGATTTCGACCGCTGTGCTTTTCTCTCTGTTTTTAATAAAAAAACGAATGAAGCCTTTGAAGCCATTGTCAACCTCAACAGTAAAAAAGTCGTGGAATGGAAACAGATTGTCCTTGAAGCCTCGCCTTATGGTAAGCCGCTTATTTTAATTGAGGATTTTCAAAAATGTGAGCAAATTGTTAAAGCCGATCCGACCTGGAGAGCCGCTATGGAAAAGCGTGGGCTTAATGATGAGCAAATTGACAAGATTCAAGTCGATGCGTTTTCTGCGGGCTATTTCGATGAAGAGGAAGAGCAAGCGTAGGTCGGGCCTTGGCCTGACAATTCCTTGATTATATTCAAAAAGGAATTATAACCAGCGATTGGGCTTTCTCGGATACATTACACACGACAAATCAGTTTGAAGATTAACATTGATTTTGTCGGACCAAGGCCCGACCTACGCTTGCTGACCCTTTTTGAACATGCGCATGATTTTAAACCCCTTGATGGTCGCATAGGCTGTTTTCATTGATTGAAAGCCTCACACGGGATTAATAAGTGGCTTCAGTTTTCCATGATCTGCTTCCAGCCGATTATTACGGTATTTTATTTGCAAATGACGGATATAAGAAGCTAAATTACCTTCTTGCTTCAGCTCTTTAATAGTCTGACCATAAGCTGGGTTTTTATCTGTGTTGATGACACTGATATCGCAGGCTGGGGTTATTCTTAATAAGTTTTTTAAGAAACCGTTTAGCCGCAATAGCATTACGTCGATGAGACAAATAAAAATCAATGGTATTTCCTTGCTCATCAATGGCACGATAAAGATATTTCCATTCTCCCTTTATCTTGATGTAGGTTTCGTCCAAGTGCCAGCGTCAAGAGTAACATTTCTTATGCCATTCGAGTCATTTTTTGAGTTCTGGAGCATAATGCTGAATCTAGTAGTATGATCTAACTCAAGACCTCGTTCCTCGATCATTTCTTTCAAATCTCTATAGCTGATGCCGTATTTACAATACCAACGCACACATTGCAGAATTATCTCACCGTGAAAGTGACGTCATTTAAATGCAGGAGGTTTTGTTGAACGCATCTCATATTTCCATTAGTTTGATCTGGTGAGTGTAAGTTATAAACTAATATCTTTTTTGCAACGGAGCCTTAAAACTTACGGTAATGTAAACCCATAATCAACAGATAATCTATAAGGAAGTGGGAAACCTGATAGATATCTGCTGATCACGGCATCAAATTACAACGCGCCTATATATTTCAGACCAAGGTATGGACCATGGACGCCAAAATCAGTTGAACCATCCTGGCCAGCCTGAACAACATGGAAGGCATTCCAATAATTAGCAACCATATAACCACCATCAAGTGTTAAATTACCTTGTCCCATTGCATAAGTATAGGTAAGACCTAATTTTGCTTCCAGTTCAGGAACAATTGAAGTATGAGTAGCACGGTTAGGTTCAATATCTGAAGTATCGTTGACCTTATTATCACCAATTAAAAGGGCTGCTGCACCGTTTGCATAGATTGCGAAGCCGTTTGGCCAATCATAGGACATATCAGCACCAACACGTGGACCAACTCCTCTAAACGTCAGATCGATTCTATTAGCACCTATTTCAGTTTCAGCTGGTGAAAGAACTATATTTCCGGTATCAGGATCAACAACGAACCCTGCTGATGGGATGTTTATAGTATAAGGTGAGTATATTTTATGTTGCAAACGAGCATATTGTGCACCACCATGGAACCGAATATTTTTAAATTCACCAAAGTCTACATGTTGACCGAACTCAAAATTGACAGCATCCCATTTGTGATCAATTTGGAAAGGAGTAAAAAATACTTCTGCACCACTTATCTCACCAAAGTAATGTAAATTTTGGCTGGTAGTAGTATCCCAGTGATACCAATTGACATTAATATCATTACCAGTACTAAAGTGATAGGAAGCTTCTAACTTGAATCCCCAGTCGAAGTCAGTATTTAATTTTGTGTGTACTCTTTGAGCACCAACGAAATCACTACCAACATAATTGAAGAATCTTGGATGGCCGTTATAAGAAGGTTCTAAATATAAGGCATAGATACCTACATCCCAACCACTTGTTGTACAAGGAACAGTTACATTACCTGGTGTACACGCAGGGCCCATTGTACCTGCAAATGCTGCACTGCTTCCTAAAGCTAGTACTGCTAAAGCAGTTTTCTTTATACAGAACATACTTTGATCTCCACTATTATTATAATTTTTCATTATTGATAAAACAGTCTCCGAATCGTCGATAATATGCATTCGTTACCCCGCTGCGCGCATGAAAGGCGGAACGCTGAGGTGCGTAGTCCGAGATAAGCTGCAATTTACGCAGACAGCCCGAAGGGATGCGGAGTAAATCTTTATGCAGCCGTAGACTCATTGGTGCAGGCATACGCTTTGTTCGTTCAGAGCAAACGTGCGGGAAGCAGGAGGGTTGCGGTCTTTAAACTGTCGCGTTGGTGAATGAATTCTGGGGACTTGGATGTCCCAGAATTTATAACGAAGTAGCAACACGCTTTAACGAATCATATGGCTATAATATTCACATAAATGCAATAATTTCAAATTTTTTCAAGAAAAATTATTATTTATAATGATGTTATTAATTTTTTCACAGCAGAAGCATTTACTGGACACACTGATTTTTTGGTGAATGCATCCTCTATTCCCTTCTTCGATCAAAGTGGCTTTAATTATAAACTATTACTCGTTTTTGCAACGGAGCCAATCTGTGTCCTGTTCTCTAATGAGGATCTGTAAAATTTTTTGAATTTATTAAAAATTGATATTCAATATACCCTTTTAGCTTATTTAATTATTTATTTAAGTTTTTACTTTTAATGCTAATTAAAATCTGAGGATTACCCAATAACCTATATTATGTAATACTTAAATAAATATGCTCTATTTTAACCTCAATCCCTTAATTATTCTTTAGAACGCTTTGCAAAAAGAACAAGCATCCTTTCAAGTGCCGGATTTTAGCGAATAACCAGTGTGTATTCACAGAGTTATCCACAGAAAATGGGGATAAGTGATCAATACAATTTATGTATCAATACTCAATAAGTCCTTGCGGGACAAGGGGTTTTATAAAAAGAGCCTGGTGTGGTCTGGTTATGGGATTGAAATACGGAAATAGTTATTCACAGAAAGGGAGATGCAATTAAGATGTTAAGCGCTTTACATCGTAACAAAAAAAAAAATAAAAAAACAGTCTTGACTAAGTCAATTTTTTGCAAAAACTCCTGGTTAAAAGTTAATTAAAAAAGTAGCTGGTTATTTTATCGATATTGCTGACTGACTCAATATGACTAGTGACTGGACAATTATTTGATTCAAATTGATTAGAATGATATAAAGTGCACCCTTAATGGTTGTACCGCCTAGTGCGAGTGCCAGAAGATTAAATAATGTACCACTTTTAAAAGGCCAGACTTTTAATTTGACAAGCTTATGTTGTATTCACTGATTAAAAAATACCATACTGCACACCGCTTATCCGACTACTCTTAGCGATATCCCGCTATTTTTTATTTCTATCTAATTACTTCAACGCGCTGTCTCTTTAGTTAACTTTTTAAAGAGCAATATTAGTTTTTTAATAGGTAAAGGATGTCAATATGCATGTGTTAGATCCCTTAACTCTTGAAGAAATTCAGGAAAGTTGTGATATTTTAAAACGAGAAAAAGAACTGTCTGACAGTTATCGGTTTGCCTGGGTGATGACTTACGAACCACCTCAACAAGAAGTTTTGCATTCAAGTGATACTGATTTCGACCGCTGCGCTTTTCTCTCTGTTTTTAATAAAAAAACGAATGAAACCTTTGAAGCAATCGTAAACCTCAACACTAAAAAAGTTGTGGAATGGAAACAGATTGTCCTTGAAGCGCCACCTTATGGTAAGCCGCCTATTTTAATTGAGGATTTTCAAAAATGTGAGCAAATCGTTAAAGCCGATCCGAGCTGGCGTGCCGCAATGGAAAAGCGTGGGCTTGACGATGAGCAAATTGACAAGATTCAAGTCGATGCGTTTTCTGCAGGCTATTTTGATGAAGAGGAAGAGAGGGAAAAACGTATTGTTAAAGGGATAAGTTTTTACCGTGATGATTTAAAGGATAATGGTTATGCCCGTCCCATTGAGGGGGTTGTTGCGATAGTTGATCTCGGTAATGAGAAGGTATTGCGTGTCATTGATGACGGCCGCAACGTTCCTATCCCTAAAGAAAAAATCAATTACGATTCCGACTCTTATCCTGAGAAACGCCAAGACTTAAAACCTCTGGATATTATTCAAGCAGAAGGACCCAGTTTTAAAGTGGATGGCTGGGAAGTCAATTGGCAAAACTGGTCGTTTCATGTTGGATTTACCCCACGCGAGGGTTTGGTTTTGCACCAGATTAAGTACCTTGATGAAGGGAAGGAACGCCCAATTATTTACCGGGCCAGTGTGACGGATATGATAGTCCCCTATGCGGATCCTTCCGTGAGTCATTACTGGAAAAGCGCTTTTGATGCGGGTGAATACGGTCTTGGCAAATTGGCAAATGAATTAAAGCTCGGATGTGATTGTTTGGGAAATATTTATTATTTTGACGTTCCCACGGTGGATGATTCCGGTAATGCGAGATTGATTAAAAATGCGATTTGCATGCACGAAGAAGACGCGGGCACGCTGTGGAAGCATTATGAAGTTCGTAACAGTACCTTCGAGGTTCGCCGTGCTCGTGAGTTGGTTGTCAGCTTTTTTACTACGATAGGTAACTATGATTATGGTTTTTATTGGCGTTTTGGCCAGGACGGCAGCCTGAAACTGGAGATTAAATTGACAGGTATTGTGCAAACGGCAGCAATATTTCCTGATACTCCTTACGAATGGGGCGGGAAATTGACCCCTGAGCTGGCAGCCCCTACGCATCAACATTTTTTTAATGCCCGTCTTCATATGATGGTTGATGGTGAAAAGAATTCATTTAGTGAACACGAATTTTATCCTATGACCATGGGTGGAAAAAATCCTTATGGCAATGCGTTTGGCAGCAGCCAGAAAACATTTGAACACGAAGGTGAGGCAGCACGCTCGGCTTGTGCTCAAACCCAGAGAACCTGGAAAATATTCAATCCCAATTGCGTCAATGGCATTGGCACCGCACCGGCATATAAATTAGAGTTGCAAGAAAGCCCGTTATTGCTGGCAGATGAAGAGAGTTATATTTATAAGCGCGGGGGATTTGCCAGCAAGCAGGTATGGGTAACACAATATGACCCGCAAGAAAAATACGCGGCGGGAGATTATCCTAATCAAAGTTCAGGTGGCTGTGGTTTACCTGCATACATTAAACAGGATCGTAAAATTGACAATGAAAATTTGGTCTTGTGGGTAACTCTGGGCTCTACGCACTTTCCAAGACCCGAAGACTTTCCTGTGATGCCTACCACGACAATTTCCGCCAAGCTTCAGCCTTTTGGCTTTTTTAAGAGAAACCCAGCCATGGATCTACCACAAGGCAAGGTACAGGAAAAAGGCGATTCCTGTTGTTCTTCATTAACTTATTAATGGATTGGAATTAGGCACCTTCTTGAGGAGAAGGTGCTTTCCTGTTGACTCTTAAAAATCAAAGCCTTTTTCAAAAGACTTCCCGTCTTTATTTTTCCTCTTTTTTATCCAGCTTGTGACCATCCAGATGTCGTTCATTGCGCTCACTGTCTTGTTTCTCTAACTGCTTTTCTTTTTTTGTCCTTCCAAATTTTATGCGATTTTCAGACGCTTTTTTTTCTTTTTCCAAACGAACTTTGGCTTTTCTTTTTTTATTAAGATTAATGACGTCTACCATAGTGCTCTCTATTATAAACTGTTGTTTATACTATAGCGCATAATGTAGAGGCAAATCATCTCAATACCCAAATCCATTAAAATGGAATGGTATGGGAGTATAAACATTGAAGATGTGACGGGCTATCGTGAGGATAGTATTTTCAGTATTATTTTTTATGACGCTTTGCAAAAAGAACAAGCACCCTTTTAAGTCCAGGATTTTAGTATATAACCAGAGTGTATTCACAGAGTTATCCACAGAAAATGGGGATAAGTTTTTATTGCACTTTATGAATAAATAGCTAATAAGTCCTTACTGGGCAAGGGGTTTTATAAAAAGAACAGGGTGTTAAGTGATAACAAGATTTAAAAATCAGGAAGGTTATCCACAGAAAGGGATGTGTAAGTTAAGACGTGAGACCTCCATTATGATAACAAAAAAAAAATAAAAAAACAGTCTTGACTGGCACAATTTTTTATCCCCAAAGATTTGAATAGGCTGGCATTAGGAATCATGGCTTTTCTCCAAATGGCAATACAAAAACGCTTACTCCTGCTATAATTTTTGATTAAAAGGTGAACTCCTGTTGGCAGGATTTCGGCCTTTAAACAGTTTAGTGACGGCTTCTGTGGCCGATACCGCAGGGGTGTTCAAGAGGCTTTCTCATAAGTCGAGTGTTCAAAGGAGTATGAAATGAGAGACTATCTCGATAAAACTGCAAGCTTAACTCCAGCCATTAAAAGAATCGTATGTGATAAAGCTACTGAATATCCTCATACTGGATCTTATAATCAGGTAGCGACTCATGGGACGTATTTATGCAGGCGATGTGGCTTGGCGCTGTTTCGCGGTATGAGTCAATTCAACTCGGGCTGTGGCTGGCCCAGTTTTGATGATGAAATGGCCAATGCTGTGGCCAGAAAACTGGATGCGGACGGTCAACGCACTGAGATATTATGTGCGCGTTGCGAGGCTCACCTGGGGCATGTGTTTACTGGAGAATACATGACCCATAAGAATTTACGTCATTGCGTTAATTCCGCTTCTTTGGATTTTGTCGAAGATAATGAGGTACTAGATACGGAAGAAGCTATCCTTGCCGGGGGGTGTTTCTGGGGGGTGGAATATTATTTAAAACGAATTCCCGGTGTGTTAAAAGTCGAGTCGGGCTATACAGGTGGCTATGTTCCAGAACCAAGTTATGAACAGGTATGTAGTGGTACTACAGGGCATTATGAGGCTGTCCGGGTTGTCTATGATTCTGCTAAAACCAATTATCATGATATTGTAAAGCGTTTTTTTGAAATTCACGACCCCACTCAGGCAAATGGACAAGGTCCCGATTTGGGGCGGCAATATTTAAGTGTCGTGTTTTATTTTAATGAGGAACAACGACAGGAAGCAGAATTATTGATTCAGCTATTAAAGAAAAGGGGGTATCAGGTTGTAACCCAATTATTGCAAGCACAACCCTTTTGGCCTGCCGAAGACTATCATCAGGATTACTATTTTAAACATCACAAAATCCCTTATTGCCATAAGTCAGTCGACCGTTTTGGCTAGTTGTTTCGGAATATTTAATCTCTTCATAGCAGTACTGATTTGTAAGATACGCTACTACTGGCATATTCTTCGAGATCATCGATTGCGCAAGTTGTTTCAAGCATTTCTGAACTGCTTCTCTGCATTTCCAGGTCTATGGCATTTCTCCATTTGATGGCTTTTTTCATGATTCTTTCGTTGCGCTTGATGTTCTCAGCTGTTTGGGGTTGGTCTTCAAAAAAACTACAGTGCTTTAGAAGAGAGTGCTTGAAGGTTTCCTCTTTAGAATTAATTAATGGGGTAGAATTCAGGACTTTATCATCCGTGATGATGGCTCGGCTTTGTGCAACGCGTAATATACGAGGTGGTAAGCTGGTACAATGCACTGGAAAATCATCCTCAAGTTTTGCAACTTTTGCTGTGCTACTGGCGTCTGGCTGTTTATCCATAAAGTCATAAATATTTTCATATTTATCCTGGGTAGATAACATACTGGCGCAATCCATAGTAAAGGTAGCGCACCCTGCACGCGAGTGCTGTAATTTAACATCAGGGATGTAGGTTTTTATTGAAAGTCCTTCAATTTCTTCAAGCAAATCCTCGAATCCAACTTCATTCGCTAATACCTGTGCTGTATTATAGGACAATTGTGCCCCCAAACTGTCAAGTACCAGGATTTTTAAAGTATTATTGCCTTTTTCAATGGAATATTGTAATTCAATTAGTGACCAATGGCGTACGCCTGATTTTTCCCTATCTAGATAGGCGATTTGTACCTTGAAATTGTTCTCAAATAATTTGGATAAATGACAACTGCCATAAATAAAATCATAAAGTTTAGCACGGCGTTCATAATCGCAGACAAAACCGGTAAAAGGGTGGCTTGAGTCTTTTGATTCCCGATATTTCTTCTTTAAACTAAAGGCCATTTCCAAGTCGTGAGCAGTAAATGGGGGAAAGTCATCTAAAGAAAATTTATCAACTGTTGCTTCTGATTTACTATATGCCATATAAAAAATCCGATCATTTTGTCTTTTCATTATATTAAATGTTTTCCCATTATTCAAATGGGCATTTTTCTATGTGACAGAGTCAGGGGGGGGGCTACAATACGACATTTAGAAATGTTACGACTCTATGAAAATGTCACATTATAGAACCCTTTAGAAATCACTTTAATGATAAAATAGCCTATAATTTATATTGTACGGTATTTTTAACTGCATAATGGATATCGTTTATGCAAGGAGTGCGTTATGAAAATATTAGTCAACTCATTCGTTTTGGCAATCGTTTTGGTGTTTTCAACACCACTGTTTGCTGATGATACACAATGGATGACAGAGCATAATCTGGTGAAAGGGGTTATCACTTTTCAAGATGATTCGCAGATTCAAGTTTATGCCGCTCAAGCTGATCTTGATAAATTGCAACAGAATATGGCTAATATCCAATCGGTTGAAGTACAACCCAATCAAACAGATACTACAACTTCACCAAACCAACAGGGTGAATAAGTATTCTTTTGTCCGAGTTAAATCAATCAAGTGCTTGTTGATTTAGCTCGGACTTGTATTTTCCATGTTATCAGAATTTTTATTTTCAGGGTCTGTCTGTTGATATTGCCGATCAGCCTTTTCTGCCTTGCGTTGGTTTTCATGCAGTTGAATTTCATTAAGTTGTTGCTGCCAAAAGGAGGAAGTATGTTCTTTTAATTGATTGATTTTTCGCATGAACAGACCAAGGTGGGTTGCCAGCATGGGAAGCTTTGATGGCCCAAACACAATGATAGCAACAATGAAAATAAGTAATAACTCACCAAGACTCATGATGGTTTATGATCGTCTTTTTGAGTGTCATTTGTTTCCTCACTATTCATGGCTTTGCGGAAATTCTTGATCGCTTCGCCAAGGTCAGAGCCTATTGTTTTTAATTTGGAAGTGCCAAACAAGGCTACAATAATGGCTAGAATTAATAAGAGTGATAACGGACTTATTCCACTTAATCCCATGTTAGTTCCTTATCTTGCGGTTGATGAGTACAAAAATTCCAGCTAAAACAGAACCAGCTATCGTAATGGTTGTGAGATGATTATAATCTAACAAATCAAAATAGCTAATGACACCTAATGATAAAAATGAGAAAAAGACACCTAGCCCCAAACTCTTCCATTGGATAGTCTGATTTTTATTTTCAGATTGCAAGCGTGTGAGTTCATTGGCTGTTAATAACTGATCTTTTTTCATCTCCAATATATCAAAAATCAGTTTAGGCATATGGGGAAGTTGCTCAGTAAAAAATGGCAGATTTTGCTTTAAACGTTTAATGAATGCTTTAGGCCCCATTTGTTCTCGTACCCATTTTTCAAGGAATGGTTTTGCTGTAGCCCATAGATCCAATTCAGGATACAGTTGCCTGCCCAAACCTTCTATCGCCAACAGGGTTTTTTGCAGCAAAATCAGTTGGGGTTGCACTTCCATATGAAACCTTCTGGCAACCTGGAATAAACGGAAAACCACTTGCCCAAAAGAAATGTCTTTTAATGGCTTTTCAAAAATAGGCTCGCAAACGGTTCTTATGCTGCTTTCAAATTCTGCAACAGGGGTGTCACGCGATACCCATCCGGATTCTACATGCAATTCGGCTACGCGCTTGTAGTCACGGTTAAAAAAAGCAACGAGGTTTTCCGCCAGATAACGCTTGTCATTATCTGTCAGAGTCCCAATGATGCCAAAATCAACACAAATGTACTGGGGATCTTTGGGGTTTTGATAAGAGACAAAAATATTTCCCGGGTGCATGTCTGCGTGGAAAAAACAGTCACGGAAGACTTGAGTAAAGAAAATTTCGACCCCACGCTCGGCCAGTTTTTTAATATCGATGCCGTGATCCCTGAGACTGGCTATGTCAGTGACGGGTATGCCATGAATGCGCTCAATGACCAGGATATTGTTATGGCAATAGTCCCAATGGATTTCAGGTATATATAACATTGGAGATTGATTGAAATTTCTTCGTAATTGAGCGGCATTTGCCGCTTCTCTCATTAAATCCAGTTCATCCAGTAAGGTATGTTCAAATTCCTTGACTATCTCTTTGGGTTTGAAGCGTTTTCCCTCAGGCCAATAGCGGTCTGCCAAGGTGGCGATAGTGTACATAATACTTAAGTCTTGTTCGATAATCCGGCGCATATTGGGTCTGAGTATTTTTACAACCACATTTTCCCCTGTTGTCAGAGTCGCCGCATGCACTTGTGCCATGGAAGCCGAGGCCAGGGGGACTGGATCAAATTGGGCAAAAACATCATAGGCCGATTGCTTATAAGCCTGTTCAATGATGGTCATGGCAACATGGCTTGGGAAAGGGGGGACTTTGTCTTGCAGTTTGCTCAATTCTTTTGCAATGTCCTCAGGAAGTATGTCGGGGCGAGTGGAGAGAGCTTGTCCGAATTTAATGAAGATGGGGCCGAGTTCCTCCAGAGATTTGCGCAGCGCTTCACCACGCGTTAATTTCTCCTTACGAAACCAGTTCCACGGGTTTAAATAAACTATAAAACGTAAAGGAGCAAACAATTTTATAGATACAACAACATTATCGAGACCATTTTTGGCTAAAATATAATTGATATGTATAAGACGAATAAGTTGTTTAATCGATTTCATGACAGCTCATCAGTGGTTGAATTCGAGCTTCCAGCCGCTCAAAATGCAATGATAATCCATCCAGATCCTGAATAAAATCATCGAATAGTTTTTGAGATGTAAAACCTTGTAATTCTTCATGCAGATGCTGTGCAAAATGGAGCCGGATACTGTCACTGACTTGGTTTTTGAACTCCAGACTTTTCAATAAACCATGCCTTATAAAGAGGTAAGCCTTATAAAAAAGGCGGTCGAATGGTTTAATTACCTTCATCTTTGCTCATTAAATGATTGATATGGGCTTGAAGGCGGTCAACACTTAATACTAATTCATCAACCTCGGCAAAAAAATCTTCCAATTCATTTCTTGAAGGAAAAATGCGTAATTCTTCCTGAAGAAATTCGGTGATGTTTTGCTGCATGGAGGTGTTGAATTGATTTTTAAATTCCAGTCCTTTACGCACAAAGGAGCCAATTTGATGAGCTACCACATCACCTGTGAAGTGAGCCAGGTGCCCTTCCCAATCAATATCTATTTCGTCAAATAGTTTCTTTACATTTTGCCCCAATTCAATGTCGCCTGAAATGCGTATCTTGTCATTAAATAAAGAGCGGGCTTTGGATGCGGGTAATAAGCTCAGGCGAATCAATCCTATGGGATTGCTGTGGATGATGGTATCAGGACGCCCATCAATGCGATGGAGCAATTGCATTCCACCCTCTTTAAACTGAATGTAGAAATTAACATTCAAAGGGGTAATGACCATTTCAAGGGTTTTGCCATCAAGTTTTTGAAGTTTTTGGGGCATCTGCTCATCGAGCTTCATTGCTGTATTAATGGCTGTTTGTAATGCTTTCAGCGAGTATTCTTTTAACATAATCAACTCAATATTTGTAGGCAATATGCAGAGCGACTATACCGCCACTTAAATTGTGATAATGACAATCCTCAAATCCAGCCCGTTCAATCATCGCTTTTAGGGTTTCCTGATCAGGATGCATTCTGATTGATTCCGCAAGGTATTGGTAGCTGGTTTCATCGTTAGCAACAAATTTTCCAATTTTTGGCAAAATATTAAATGAATACCAATCATAAACGGGCTTCAATCCAGGAAAAACGGGTGTTGAAAATTCAAGCACCATTAACTTCCCCCCGGGTTTGCATACTCTATACATGGAATGCAGAGCTTCGTCTTTATCAGTCACATTTCTAAGCCCAAACCCCATTGTTATGCAATGAAAGCTGTTATCCGCAAAAGGAAGGCATTGGGCATTACCCTGAACATACTGAATGTTTTTAAATAATCCCTCATCAAGCAGGCGATCGCGTCCAACATGAAGCATGGCTGAGTTGATGTCAGCAAGTATAACCTGTCCGGAATCTCCTACTTTTTTAGATAATAATCGGGTTAAATCGCCACTGCCACCGGCCAAATCCAATACGGTCTGCCCAGGTCGAACCTGACTTAATTCAATAGTATAGCGTTTCCAGAGGTGATGAATCCCCAAAGACATCAGATCATTCATACGATCATAATTTTTAGCAACAGAATGAAATACTTCCGCTACTTTCTTTTCCTTCTCATTCCAGTCTATTGATTCAAAACCAAAATGGGTGGTTTGTTTCTGATTCGTCATATTTGCCTGGTAATAGCATTAAAGTGTTCATCTTAACCGATAATCATTAAGATACCCAGTTAAAAATTGTATACTTTTTTTTATCTATGTACAGATGAAAACAGGAGGTATATCAATGATGCAAGCTACAAATTTTGCAAGGTAATTAAATAATTGTTTTCATCTGGCGGCCTATTATTTTTTTGTGAAAGCCATAAACATTCTGCCAATTGATCCATAATTAAATGCTCAACAGCTAGGGGATCCTGGTACTTTTCTATTAATTTAGTGTAAATAGCACGGATGCCTTGTGGTCTATCGGTGGCTATTTGTTCGCGAACGGCAAGGTGAAGTCCCATATGAAGAAAGGGATTGGTTTCACCTAATTCGGGATAATAAGAATGTTCGAGAAAAGACGGACTTTGTTCAATGACTTTATGGTATTCCGGATGATCAAGAATCACTTGAGCAATTTCCTTTTCCAAGGGAGAAAGTTCTTTTTTATTCTGGTACTTATTCCAGCTAATAAAGAATAGCTGTCGAGTTTCCTGTACTGTATCACCGTAAAACATAATGGCTCGATTGATATAAAATGATCCATTTTAACTGAATAAAAAAGTAACAACAATGTTGATCTGTAAAGATTACAGCACAAGTTCTTACCATAATGAATCAGTTTTGAATTTTTAGATTAGCATGAACAAACTAATCAATAGTTGTTTTAAGTCAGCTGGCTGTTCCATTGATTACTTAGTATGTTAGTACAAGGAATCATTCTTTGCATTAAACCCGACGGGAGTTACTTCATTGGGTTAAAGGTAATGACCTATAATGGAATCTGAGTTAATAGCATTTCGGAGGAGTTTCTGTCAGCATAGGTGTTTAGAAAAATTGCTCTAGCTTATCATCAATGTTAAGTAGACCATATCATCGAATCAAAAGCGCCAAGAGTAATGAGGCTAAGGGCTAGGCTCTTTTGGCTTACTTAAGTATGTGCATAGGTAAATTCTAATGATGAAACTCTTTATCATTGCAGCGGATAGGATTATTGATTCTGTTGGCTCTCATCAAGACACAGATAATCTTATTAATCAAATCAGAGAGAAAAAATTTACTGTTGCAACTCTAAAAATCTTAAGCCTGGCGAAAGGATGGCAGGATAAAATTAAACCTTATGAGTTTACAAGTGGTGCATCTGCCATGGCAGCTATTGAGAGGGCTCGTAAAATTCTCTCCACCAAAAAAGCAGATGTCGTCCTTATCAAAGGTCAGGATTTTTTGAAAACTGGATATGGCTCTAATGAGCGGGTAAAATTCATGAAATTTTATCATGAGAATTACACTCCTATTCAAGGATATGACGAACTGGTTCCTCTTTTTTTGCAAAAGTACAAACTAGATGAGAAAAAATATTTCAAGATCCGTGACGCTTTGTTTGAAAATTACACGAAGACCTGGAAGAAAATTAATCCAGCGAACAGCATGCCCCATGAAAAATGGTATCAATCGCTCACCAAGTATTTTCGGGGTGTTGATTGTGCCAATCCCAATGTTGACTTTTCAGGTCAGCTCATAGTATCAACTGAAAAAGCAGCTGATGTTTTAAACATTCCTCAAAAAGCTCGTGTTGAAATATTAGGTAACTCCTTTGTAAAAATTAATCTCAAAGGCGTAGCATCATTGCCTAAGATCGCTACATACCATCATCTTAAAAGAGCCATCAACAAAGCCATCATTCAAGCCAAGTTCAATTTTAAAGACAAATTTATGAATGGAGACGCTTTACTTGATGCCTACACCTGCTATCCGATTGTACCAATGGCACTCCTCTATCACCTGGGTTTAGTGAATTCTTTGAGTGAAATTCCTGACTTACTTAAGTCTTATGAAGTAACAGTAACAGGAGGTCTGAATCTTGGGAAAGCTCCTTGGAGTTTGACCTCTCTTAATGCTCTTATTGTGATGAGGGAGAGGCTAATCTCATCAAATAAGGCGAACTTTGGACTTGTTCACGGAAATGGCTTGTTCGGAAACCAGCAGGGAATAACTATTCTAAAAAAATAACTGTCTATAAATCTTGCTACTCATGGCAAATATGGTAAAAATGTTGACATCAATCAGCGGATTATGAGATAGTTATTTTGCGAGGTTGGACTTGCTATGTGTCATTCCACTGGGTCAATTGGCGACACACTGATTGGCCCTTTCTATTATCCTTAAAAACTTTCTGTTGAATAATTTATAAGCTGCTTGTAATTAGTTTTATCGCAATATAAGCCATTAAAATACCGCTCAGAAACTCTATTTTTTGCCATACTTTATTTTGGGTTAAAAGGTTTGAAAAATAGCGGGTAGTCATCGTTAATGAACTGAACCAAAGCATGCTCGCTGAAATTACCCCTGCTAAAAAAGCCAGTTTATGGTCAGGGTATTGACTACTGCCACTTCCAACAATCACGAGGGTATCGATAATGGCATGGGGATTAAGCAGGCTAAATCCCAAGGCAAATAAAATGATTTGCATTCTTGTATGGGGTTGATGCGTTTCACCAACGGTCTGTTTGTTTTTGGACAATGCGCTTCTTAAGTTTTTTATTGCATAATAAATCAAAAAGGCAGAGCCTAACCATATCATCCAGACTTGTAAGTTCGGATGAGCCAAAAGCAAATGATGTAATCCAGCGACACTACCACACACTAAAATGACATCACAGAAAAAGCAAATCACGGCCGAGAGCGCGGCATGATTTTTTCGCGCGCCTTGTTTGATCAGAAAGACATTTTGCGGGCCTAAAGCCATTATCAAAGATAACCCTAAGAGTAATCCATTAAAATAAATCAACATGATTGCATCAGGACAGTAAAAAAAGGCGATTATATCATAATATTGTGCAAGATGTTTTATTATTGATTGATATCACATATTTTCTCCAAAACTTTATGCAAAATTGGAGCGACTTTTGTGCTGGAGTAATGTTGCACTCTCTGAAACGCTTTGAGCGCAAGTTGTTTTGACAGGTCTTTATCTCGTAAGAGACGTTCCAACCCATCAGCCATGCTGACAGGGTCCTCGGAGGGGACAAAAAGAGCACAACCTGAGTCACCAGCAATTTCAAGTGGTCCTGATAAACGGGTTAGAACCATGGGCAAGGAATGCACCATGCTTTCCAGGACAACCAAACCAAAAGATTCTTCCCTGGAAGGCAAACAGAAAATATCAATGCTTTGATAAAATGACTCCCTGTCCTCAATCCATCCCAGTAAGGTGATTTCATTATCCAAACCATGATGACGAATTAATTTAACGTATTGTTCCCTTTCTTTGCCGTCACCAGCAATTTTTGCTTGAAAAACGATACCTCTCTTTTTAAGTTCCGCCAAGGCGTTTATAAAGACATCAACTCCTTTAATTGCAGCAAACCGGGCACAGACGCCAATTGTCGGGATCTGGTTATTTCCTGGCTCCCTGTATTGAATGCGGTCTGGAATATGAATCAGATTTGGAATGGTAAATACCCGGTGTTCCTCTATCCCTGAATTGATAATGTCCTGACGCATTTGTTCTGTGAGTGCAATTATGGCATCAGTGCCAAAGTCATAATGGCCTTTGACGTGGCATACGGCAATCTTGGGAACTTTAGTCCTGGTTTTTTTGAATAGATAAGCTGCTCTGTAACTATGGGTAATGATGCAATCCGGTTGATGGATTTGAATTAATTTTTTTAATCGATGAATCGCAAAAAAATCATGTTGGTTGAAATTATGTACAGTTATCAAATGGTCCTTGGGGCAACTGTTTTTTATTTCTGCTTTGGGGTGAATGATTGGAATGACCTGATTGCCTTGAGAACTTAAAGCAGGAATATAATTTAAAAATACTTGTTCCAACCCCCCATTGACCTTGGAGAACATGGCATTAAATATTTTCACTTTAAATTCTCCTTATCAACCCCGCTTCTATATTACTCAATAGAGACTGCTGAGTTGCAAAATGGATTAACCCACATCCACGAATACTTGCCCATTTTCTATCTGGGTTGGATATATTTTTAAATTTTTCCTGGAGGAAAGTTTACCTAAAAGATTGCCAACAACAGGAGGCCAGGGGGACCAGCATTTCGCTTCGCCTGTTTTTAAATCAAATTCGCTTTTATGAAAAGGACAAATGATAGAACAGGATTCCGTAATCTTTCCTTTGGCAAGAGGCAATTTTAAGTGAGGGCACTGCGATTGGATGGCATGAACTTGATTATCATGCCAAATAATCAGTATTTTTTGGCCATCAATTACAGTCACTTCCCTATTATTTTGCTGCAATTTGGCTAATTCTACGGCAGGTTTGAAAGACACGATAATTACCTCTATATTGGAAATCAGAGGATTATATCAGTGATGTGTTTATTCTGTTAGTAGAGTGATAATAATAAATCAGTAAAGTCACTAAAATGGCGTGTCGTTGTTGATTCAATCTTGGGTGAACGTGTCAATAATCCTGGGTGAATGAGGGCAGTTAGCCTGTCCATAAAATACCGGGAATGATGAAATTTTTAAGGATGATTGTAAGGCGTAATTCAGGTTATGTGGGAAGAGAATTATTGTTAAAAAAATTTATAATTTTTTACATAGAGCGTAACTTAAACGGTCGAATAACATTGCAACTTGCTAAGTGAGGAGTATACAATGCGACAATTATTCTGTCTCCTCATGAGAGTCGTGAAAAATAAGAACAAATAGGAGGGAGCGTGGGCTCTTTGATTATAAAAAAATCAATTATTGCGGCGTTAGTTGTTGCACTGGGTATTGCAGGGCAATCTGTACAAGCTGAATCAGTACAGGATGAAAAGTTACAAACTGAAAAAGTACAAGCAGAAAAAGTTGAATCAGAGAAAGATTTGTTTTCTCCCGTAGAGCAAATCATGAACCCCTTTTATCCCAAATATCCTCCTACCAAACCAGCTACTGGTGAGCAAGCAGAGTTGATTAAACGTGGTGAATACTTGGCAAAGATGGGCGATTGCATTGCTTGCCATACCGATGTCGAGGGAGGAACTCCTGCTTTTGCCGGCGGTCTTCCTATTAATACCCCTTTTGGTTTGTTCTATAGTCCTAACATTACTCCTGATAAGGAAACGGGTATAGGAAATTGGACAGAAAAGGATTTCATTCGGGCGCTTAAGGATGGTCGTGATCCCAAAGGTAGAAATTATTTTCCAGTATTCCCATATGTTTATTTTTCCAAGATAACGGACGATGATGCTCGCGCTCTGTACGCTTATTTTATGAGCATTCCTCCGGTTAAATTAAAGAACAAATCACTGCCATTTCCTTTTGGTGTTCCCGGTGCTCGTTTTGCGCTGTGGGGATGGAATCTATTATTTTTCTTCCCTGAAGAAAATTCAATTGAATATGATCCGGATAAATCCCCTGAATGGAATCGTGGAAGGTATATAGTCGATACTTTGGGGCATTGCAGCATGTGCCATACCCCTATGAATATATTTGGATCAGCAAAAAACAGATATTATTTAACAGGCAGTTTTATCGATGGATATTGGGCTCCCAATATCACCAAATATGGATTGGAATCAGCAAGCCATCAAGAGGTGGCCGATGTATTTAAGGCTGGTGAATTAATTAACAAAGCGGGTCCCGTAGCCGGTCCTATGGCTGAAGTGAATCATAATAGCTTGAGTCACTTGACTGAAGCTGACAGGTTGGCTATTGCAACTTATCTCAAGACTGTAGAGAGTGAAGAATACCTCGGTGTTTCTCCTTCTGATTTGCCTCCTACCATTGCACGTGGAAGACAAGTTTATCTGAAGGCCTGCCTGATTTGTCATCAGGACAATAAAATGGGCGCTCCAGTAATAGGTGATTCAGCCAGTTGGTATACACGCCTGAAAAGCAGCGGTTTGACTGGGTTATATCGGCATGCCATTTATGGCTATAACCAAATGCCAGTTAAGGGCGCTTGCGTGACTTGTTCCGACAACGACATTATTTCAGCGGTTGATTATTTGCTCAATGCGTCATTGACCCGATCTCAGTGGCAAGATTTGGCGTCTGGCGGTGTGAAAAAATATCCTGCCAGTGGAAAGGCTGTTTATAATGAAAACTGTGCTGTTTGCCATAATGAGGGTAAATTGGGTGCTCCCAAAATAGGCGATAAAGCAACTTGGAAACCGTTGATAGCACAAAATATGGATGTTTTGATCGAAAACACAATTAACGGAAAAAATCATTTGAAAAATGGTGGTTGTAGCCATTGTTCGACAGATGAGGTAATTGAAGCGATCAAATACATAGTCAGTCAATCTAAAACCGAAGGTAATTATTCTTTGTGGTAGGGTTACCAGCAAAATGAGAATAAATGAACTAGCTTAAACTTTAGTCGGTTTCCCGGCTACTTGAAGAGATGAGGGATTGGGATGTTAAACAGGTTAAATATCTGTAAATTAATTGCGTTATTTAGTGCCTTGACTTCTGCACAGTCGTTGTGGGCTGCCGCAGATGAGTGGCAGTTAAATATGTACAAAGGGGTGACTCCTTTAAGCAACGACATGTATTACCTTCACATGGTCGCTATGGCTGTTTGTGCAGTAATAGGAGTGGTTGTTTTTGGAGTAATGATCTACTCCTTAATTCATCACAGAAAATCAAAAGGATACCAGCCAGCAACTTTTCATGATAATCCAAAATTGGAAATCATCTGGACTATTATCCCGTTTTTAATCCTTGTCGGGCTTGCAGTTCCAGCAACCAGAGTGTTGATCCGTATGGATGATACGCAGCTCTCCGATGTAACGGTCAAGGTAGTCGGCTATCAGTGGAAGTGGCAATACCAGTATCTTGATCAGGGTATTAGTTACTTCAGCAGCTTATCAACACCCTATGAGCAAATTGAAAACAAGCAAAAGAAAAATCAGTGGTACTTGCTCGAAGTAGATAATCCTTTAGTAGTACCAGTCAACAAAAAAATCCGATTTTTAGTGACATCGAATGATGTAGTCCACTCGTGGTGGGTGCCAGAGTTGGGTGTCAAGCGAGACGCTATACCGGGATTTATGCATGAGGCATGGGCCAGGATTGAAAAACCAGGTGTCTACAGAGGGCAATGTGCCGAGCTTTGCGGAATCAATCATGGTTTTATGCCTATCGTAGTGAAAGCGGTCAGTGAAGAAGAATTTGATCGATGGGTTGGTGAGCAAACCAAGGTAGAAGATATTTATGCTGAAAAGGCAGATAAACCTCGTGAGCAAAAGACAATGACCCGTGATGAGTTAATGACTCTGGGCAAGCAAAAATACGATCTCATTTGTTCTGCTTGTCATCAGCCTAATGGTACGGGCTTGCCACCGATGTATCCTCCTCTTAAAGGCAGTTCTGTTGCTGTTGGAAAACCTATTTCGCGCCATATTGAATTACTTCTCAATGGCGTTCCCGGATCAGCAATGCAGCCTTATAAGGAACAACTCACTGATGAGGAAATAGCAGCGATTGTAACGTATGAGCGCAATGCTTGGGGAAATAACACTAATGATTTAATTCAACCCGCAGATGTTGCGGCACTGCGACATGGTACCGATATTAAACCTACCATGGTTAATAAAGCTAAAGCTGGAGGTTTGCAATGAAATACGCAATAGCGCATTCAGAAGATTCTCATGAAGATCATGGTCCCGAACAAGGCAAGGGTTTTATGGGATTTGCCAAAAGGTGGCTATTTACAACCAACCATAAAGACATAGGCACTTTGTATTTATGGTTGGCATTGATAAGCTTCTTTGTCGCTGGGGCAATGGCTTTGATCATCAGGCTTGAATTATTTCAACCTGGCCATCGATTTGTCGATCCTAATTTCTTTAACCAAATGACAACACTGCATGGCTTAGTCATGCTGTTTGGCGTTGTCATGCCAGCGTTTACCGGTATGGCAAACTGGCAAATTCCCATGATGATAGGGGCTCCCGATATGGCATTGCCTCGATTAAACAACTGGAGCTTCTGGATTTTACCGTTTGCTTTTTGTCTATTGTTTTCTACCATGTTTCATGCCGGTGGTGGTCCAAATTTTGGCTGGACCATGTACGCGCCCCTGTCGACGACTTATGCTCCACCCAGCACTGATTTCATGATTTTCTCCATCCATATGATGGGGCTTTCCTCGATTATGGGTTCAATTAATATCATCGCAACAATTTTGAACTTGCGAGCTCCAGGCATGACCTTGATGAAGATGCCTTTATTCGTCTGGACTTGGCTTATTACGGCATTCCTTCTCATTGCCATCATGCCTGTTCTGGCTGGTGCTGTCACCATGATGTTAGCTGATAGGCACTTTGGTACTTCTTTTTTTAATGCGGCAGGTGGAGGAGATCCTATCCTGTTTCAACATGTGTTTTGGTTTTTTGGTCACCCTGAAGTTTATGTTTTAGTTTTACCAGCGTTTGGGGTGATATCAGAAATCATTCCCACTTTTAGTCGTAAGCCATTATTTGGTTATCATTTTATGGTTTATGCTACTGTGAGTATCGCAATATTGTCCTTTATAGTTTGGGCTCACCATATGTTCACTACGGGAATACCTTTGGGGGCTGAACTGTTTTTTATGTACACCACCATGCTGATTGCGGTACCTACAGGTATTAAGGTATTCAACTGGGTGAGTACAATGTTCAAAGGAGCCATGACCTTTGAAACCCCAATGCTGTTTGCCATAGCGTTTGTGTTTTTATTTACTATCGGCGGATTTACAGGGCTGATGTTGGCACTGGTACCTGCTGATTTTCAATATCAGGACAGCTATTTTGTTGTGGCTCATTTCCACTACGTTCTGGTGCCAGGGGTTATCTTTGCCCTGATAGCGGCCACTTATTACTGGTTACCCAAATGGACCGGGCATATGTACAATGAGCGTTTGGGTAAATGGCATTTTTGGCTTTCTGTCATTTCAGTTAATCTAACCTTTTTCCCCATGCACTTTCTGGGGCTGGCTGGTATGCCGAGAAGAATCCCTGATTATGCCTTGCAGTTTGCTAATTTTAATATGATTGTTACAGTAGCTGCCTTTGCTTTTGGACTCTCACAATTGTTGTTTTTATATAATGTAGTAGCAACAATAAGAAAGAGGGGTACCAATAAGGATGTTGCAACGGGCAGGGTTTGGGAAGGATCACATGGATTGGAATGGACTTTACCATCTCCACCGCCTTACCATACTTTTACCACTCCACCTGAGATTAATTAAAGGTGGAGTTTAATGATCAAAGAGAAAAAACAGAAAAAACTGCTTACTATATTAACCTTATTAGTATTAGGCATGTTTGCTTTTGGTTTTGCCCTGGTTCCCATTTATAATAGCTTGTGCAAGAATCTGGGTATTAATGGCAAAACCAAAATGGAAGCCGTTGCTTATGATGAAGACAAGGCAAAAATTGAAACCGATAGAGAAGTATTGGTTGAATTCGTAGCAACCAATAACAGTGGCGTGCCTTGGGCCTTCTATCCTAAAACCAAAAAAATTAAGGTACATCCAGGAGAAATAGCAAAACTGGCATTCTATGCGGAAAATAAAACAGATCATACAATGACAGTCCAGGCAATTCCTAGCGTGACACCAGGGATTGCTGCAAAATATTTAAAAAAAACAGAATGTTTTTGTTTTACTCAACAAACGCTAAATGGTCATGAGGCAATGAATATGCCTTTACTATTTCATTTAGATACAGATTTACCAAAAAATGTTAAAACGGTTACTCTGTCTTATACATTATTTGATGTGACAGGTAGATCAAGTAATTAGGCGTCGCTGATATATCTACCTTCGTGGCTATTTTGCCTCGATTTTCTGAACGTAGTTTCTTTAAATCGCGACAATGCAATTCATGCTAGCCAAATATCAGCGGTCTTTGAGTATCAGCTTTGGCTGAATGGCTTATTGTTACAGGAGATTAAAGAATAATGGGAGCACACGGTACATATTATATTCCCAAACCCAGTCACTGGCCTTTGGTTGGCTCAATTGGTTTGACGACTACACTGGTTGGTACGGCTTGTTGGCTTCATCATGACTGGTATGGTCCTTACGTATTTATAGCGGGCTTATGTATTCTGGTTGCAATGATGTTTGGCTGGTTTGGACAAGTCATCTATGAAAACAATAAAGGCCTATACGACTTGCAAGTTGATCGCTCATTTCGCTGGGGTATGTGCTGGTTCATATTTTCTGAAGTGTGCTTTTTCGGAGCCTTTTTCGGCGCCTTGTTTTTTACAAGATATTGGTCAGTTCCTATTTTGGGTGGTGAGATGCATCCTATTACTCACTATACCTTATGGCCTGAATTTAAGGCAGTTTGGCCCTTACTGAGTAATCCAAATAACCAGACCTTTGCCGGAGCTCATGAAGCCATGGGTGCATGGGGTTTGGCTGCAATCAATACCATTATCTTATTAACTTCTGGTGTAACCATCACCTGGGCACATTGGGCTTTAAAATTAAGAAAACGGACGCAATTACTAACGGGCATGTCATTGACCATTGCTCTGGGTGTATTGTTCCTGATGTTACAAAGCTATGAGTACCATGAAGCTTACACGGAAATGAATTTAACGCTTGATGCGGGTATTTATGGCACTACCTTTTTTATGCTGACAGGATTCCATGGTTTACACGTAACCATCGGGACAATAATGCTTATCGTTATCCTGGTTCGTTGCAAGAAAAATCATTTTACACCTGAGCGGCATTTTGCTTTTGAAGGGGTTGCCTGGTATTGGCACTTTGTGGATGTGGTATGGCTGTTTCTATTTGTCTTCGTCTATTGGTTGTAAGGTCAACTAATTTATCCTCTATTACAACCGGGTATTAATTAGTAAGCCCGGTTGAAATTGAATTCGAATGATCTCCATTTTGTAAGTAAAACAATAATGTGCAAATTCTATTGTGCATACAATGGCCTGACCTCGGAAATATTTTGCAAAAAAATGAACATCACTACCTTTTTCAAAATAATCATAACTTTTTAATTCTAATTCGGATTCAGACAAGCTAACCATTTGGCATTCATAGCTATTTTGTCCCATCTTAATAGTTACGATAACAGGCTCTATTGGTTGAATTAGCACAGTTTCCCCTTAGTTTAATTTTGACACAGTTTCAATTAGAAATCGGTCTACTTAGTAATTAAGTCACCTATTTCGATTGCGTACTATTAAAACCAGAGTGATAAAATATTCCATATATTATAAATTTTAGACCATTGATTCTTAAATTAACCACCACGCTGCTTTTTTAATTTATCCAGACTTGAAATTATTAATATCATGACGATATAAGTAGGGGATAAAGAGAAGCAATTTGTTTTAAAATATGAAAATAAATAATAATTTGAACATTCTTATAAATATAGAAACCCTGGTACTAGTAGCTGTGTGGAGCGCCCCCATTGTTTTTCAAGGATCATTTACAATTTTTGATAGAAAGAACGGTAAGCAGTATTTGATATTTTATCGATGTGAATGTCAAAAGGCGAATCAAACAGATATACTCGATGATGAATTTTCTCCTTTTGATTATCAATTTACTTATCTTTATGCTGGTTCAGTCAGGCTCCATGACAATATTTTTAATCAATTATCGGAAGATGCTATTTATTTATTACAGTATGCCCTATATTTGACGGTGACTAAAATGTTAACCACTAAAAAGCAAAACTATATTTATATCGATGAAATGGCTCTTCACTCTTTAACAGAAAGCATTAAACAAAAATTTGCTGAAGGGAAAAATTTTGAAATGGATGCAGAGATTGGTTTTGCAGTGGCTATGGATTTTAATCCGCAAGAACAAGCAGCACTTTATGCAGTGAGTAGTTTACTGTCCTGTTTGGCAGTTGAATCAAAGAGCATGTAGATTGATATTGAGCCCTGAATTGGAAAATTTAATTTAACAATTGCTCAATAATTTTTTGCAAATTATGATCATTTTCATAATGAATAATCAATGTTCCTTTGCCGGTTTTTCCTTGTTTTAGTTTGATTTTAGTCTGTAAATGTCGTGCTAAAGAGTTTAGCTGCTCTTTAAAATGAGGATTGTCTTTTTGATGAGCTTTTGATTCCGGTTTCCCGGTTTTTACTCGTTCAACCAATTGTTCTGTTTCTCTGACAGATAAATTTTTGGCAATGATTAATTGAGCGACCTGACTTTGCTGCTCTTCATCCAAAGCGAGTAACGCTCGAGCGTGCCCCATGTCTATGTCGCCATTTTCCAAGAGCTTTTTTACTGGTGTTGAAAGAGAAAGCAAACGCAGAAAATTGCTTACGGCGGTTCTTGATTTGCATAAAAGATCGGCTACCTGCTGATGGGTAAGAGCAAATTCATTGGTGAGTCTGTACATGGCTCTTGCTTGATCCATGGCATTTAAATCTTCACGCTGTAAATTTTCAACCAGTGCCATCGCCATGGCTGTTTCATCATCTACCTGTTTGAGGATAACAGGAACCTCGGTAAGGCCTGCCAGTTGGCTGGCACGCCAGCGTCTTTCTCCTGCGATGATTTCATATCGTCCATTGTCTAACTCACGAACCAGTAAGGGTTGCAATACGCCTTGCTTTTTAATGGACTGGGCAAGTTCATTGAGAGGGGTTTCTTCCATTCCGCCACGAGGTTGATATTTGCCTGGCTGTAAGCAAGTCACTGCGAGTTTGAGTTGTTGTTCTGTCTGGGGTTGCTCATTTGATAATAAAGAGCTGCTTGATTGACTTAATAAAGCAGATAAATTACGGCCTAAACTACTGCGTTTTACTGTCATTACTTACCCCAAATTAACTGGCTACAGTTTGTTTACTTATCACTTCGGCAGCGAGAACCATATAGGCTGCTGCACCCGGTGAGGATTTATCATATTGCAAAGCCGGCATTCCATGACTTGGCGCTTCAGCCAGTCTTACATTGCGTGGTACAACAGTCCTATAAACCTTTGCAGGGAAATGCTCTAATAACTGCTTGGATACTTCGGCACATAATCTGTTGCGTGCATCATACATGGTACGAAGGACGCCCTCGATATGCAAACGTGAATTCACTGTCGATTTCACTTGCTCGATGGTTGATAACAAGGCAGCCAATCCTTCCAAAGCATAGTATTCACACTGCATGGGTATCAAAACGGAGTCAGCAGCGACAAAGGCGTTAATAGTCAATGTATTCAAAGCAGGAGGGCAGTCAATTAAAATAAAATCATAATTGGACTGGATAGGTTGTAATGCTTTGAATAAGAAAGTTTCCCGATGATTGCGCTCCATCAGGCTGACTTCTGCAACAGTCAAATCTTCGTTACCGGGAATTAAATCATATCCACAAGTTGTAGCAAGGCATGCCTGCTCAGCCAGGCAATCACGTAACAAGACATCATTGGTTGTGTGAACCAACTGCCTTTTATCTACCCCACTACCCATCGTTGCATTACCCTGAGGATCTAAATCGATCAGCAAAACTTGCTGTTTGGATGCGGCAAGAGATGCAGATAAATTGATGGCTGTGGTTGTTTTACCTACTCCACCTTTTTGATTGGCAATGGCTATGACTTTCGCCATAATTATTCCTTGTTCGTGTTGTTAATAAGCACGCAGCAACGCTCTCCCTCGATACCGGGGACAGAATATCTCTCAACTCGGTATTGTTGATGAATCGGAACCAATTCAGTATCCGGAAACCGCCCTTTCATGGCTAACCAAAAACCATCTTGAGCGACAAGATGTTGAGTCCATTTTATCATTTGTTCGAGACTGCTGAATGCTCTGCTTATTACTGTATCAAAACCTTGGTTTGGGTGGTAGTTCTCTACTCGAATTTGTATCGGTTCAATATTTTTTAAATTGAGTTGACGTTTTACTTCATTGAGAAAATTAACTTTTTTCCCATTACTGTCCAATAATACAAATTGCAGGTCAGGTTTGGCAATAGCCAAAGGTATACCCGGTAACCCAGGTCCAGTACCCACATCGATAATATGATTTCCTTTTATCCAGGGTAAAACAGCCAGGCTGTCGAACAGGTGCTTGCTGACCATGGTTTCAATATCGCGTATTGCGGTGAGATTATATGTTTTATTCCATTTATTGAGCAGGAGCAAAAAATGCAACAAGAGATCGCCGATAGAATCCAGTTTAAACGTTGCTAAACCTTCTTCGAGTAACAATCTTATTTTTGTGTTATCTGTCATACTGGAAGCCGGCTCTTTTTCAGATGAACAAGTAAAAGAGAGAGGGCTGCAGGTGTTACGCCAGAAATCCGCCCGGCTTGAGCCAAGGAAGTTGGTTTAATCCGGTTTAATTTTTGAATGACTTCACTTGATAAACCAACGACGTCATTATAATCCAAAGTCTCTGGGAGCAAGGTATTTTCATGCTTGCGCAATTTCTCAATTTCTTGTTGCTGCCTGTCTATATACCCTGCGTATTTATTCTGAATTTCAATTTGCTCTGTTATTTCTTGTGGCAATTCAGGCAAATTCAAATCATCCATCATTAAAAGGTGCTGGTAGTTAATCTCTGGTCGCTTCAAAAATTCAACAGCGCGGCAATCGTGCTGCATGGGATTAAGCAGGGTTTCTTTAAACAGATCATTATGATGGACTCTCACCCAGCTGTTGTATAACAAAGTTTGAGTGGATTCAATCGCTTCACGCTTTTTGGAAAAGCTGTCCCATCGTGCATCACCTACGAGGCCAAGTTGTCGACCTTTCTCAGTCAGCCTTAAATCGGCATTATCTTCACGTAATAGCAAACGATATTCTGCTCTTGAAGTAAACATTCTATAGGGTTCTTGCGTCCCGCAAGTAATCAAATCATCTATAAGTACACCTATGTAGGCCTCATCTCTGCGCGGACACCACAACTCTTGGTCCTTGACTTGTAAGGCAGCGTTCATGCCCGCAATAATTCCTTGTGCTGCCGCTTCCTCATATCCGGTTGTGCCATTGATTTGCCCGGCAAAAAACAAATTAGGAATTGCTTTGGTTTGCAAAAATGAGGTTAATCCACGCGGATCAAAATAATCATACTCGATGGCGTAGCCTGGTCTGGTGATGTGGGCATTTTCAAAACCTTTAATGGTGCGCACAAATTGTACTTGTACCTCGAAGGGAAGGCTGGTAGAAATTCCATTAGGGTATATTTCTTCAGTTGTCAAACCTTCCGGTTCCACAAAAATCTGGTGAGATGTTTTGTCAGCAAAGCGAACAATTTTGTCTTCTATCGAAGGGCAATAACGAGGTCCAACTCCTTCAATCACTCCGGCATACATTGGTGATTTATCCAAATTGTTTCTTATTATGTCATGAGTTGCTTCTGTAGTATGTGTAATATGGCATGGTACTTGTTGAGGATGGTCGCTTGCCGTTCCCAAGTAGGAAAATACTGGAACCGGGGTATCACCTGGTTGTTCTACCATCTGGCTAAAATCAATAGTTCGTCTATCAATTCGAGGAGGAGTTCCTGTTTTCAAACGCCCTACCGGTAAATCCAAATCGCGCAAGCTTTTAGATAACGCTATGGATGGGGGATCCCCTGCTCTGCCTCCTGCGTATTGGTTCATACCGACATGAATCTTGCCACCCAGAAAAGTCCCTACTGTTAATACAACAGCACGAGCCTTGAGAGTGAGCCCCATTTGGGTTACGACACCTGTAACCAGCCCGCCTTCCATTTTCAAATCATCAACAGCTTGTTGAAATATGGTTAAGTTAGCCTGTGATTGCAATTGCGTGCGAATGGCTTTTCTGTATAAAACGCGATCAGCTTGTGCTCGGGTGGCTCGAACTGCAGGTCCTTTTGAGGCATTAAGAATTCGAAATTGAATCCCAGCCTGATCGGCGGCTTTAGCCATTGCTCCGTCAAGGGCATCAATTTCTTTCACCAGGTGACCTTTACCAATGCCGCCTATGGCTGGATTGCAGGACATTTGTCCAAGCAAGTCTATGTTATGGGTCAATAACAAGGTTTTTACACCCAGGCGTGCTGCTGCAAGTGCTGCTTCTGTACCAGCATGCCCTCCGCCAACGACTATGACATCATATAATTGTTCAAGATTCATGTTTAACCATTAGTTATGCCAAAATTCTAAATTGGATTTTTGGATCTTTTGCAGAACGATCAAAGCCAATATATATAAAAAAATGTGCAATTATACACTTTTTTGGCAATTGTCCCAAGATGTAATAAAGATTATGCTCTGGGATTATTTTTACTACTTAACAACAGGGGTTGACTACTCGTATCTCCCAGCAGGTCAAGCTTGTCCTTTTCTTTTTCCTGTGTTTTTGCAACGACGGTATCTAAAAGAGGTTTTTTCTCTTTAGGCTGAAAGAACCCTTGCTTTGGTTTGGAAGGTTTATTCCAATTATCTGGGTCTTTACAAAAAGCCTCATATTCTTTTTTATCAAAGGCTTTGACTTCATTTTTCGCAGGTTTGAAAGCAGTATTAATCATTAAGTTGGTTGCCAAGGCAACACCAATTGTGGCGCCCAGGACGGCAAATCCAATTCCTAACGGTAAAAAAACAAAGCTGGCAAAAACAACGGCTGGTATAAACGATTCCAAAATCACCGAGCGTAGCAAATGCATGGTTTGAAAAACAACCATCTGTTTCTGGTATTCTGTTTCTGCCTTTAATTTTTTGATTTCAAGGAAGAGAAATTTTTTTTCATCATCATCCAGAGCGGGATTTTTTTTCAATAAGAGTTTAAATAATTCAACCTTGTCATCATATCCCTCTTTTGCTTCCTTGGCAGAGCAATGTGCTTTATAGACTTCCATGCCGCCTTTCACTCCATTGTAAATTACGGTAAAAGCCAGGCAAAGCACAGCGCCTGTTATAGTGATTGCCAGTAAAGCCGGTCCGGAGATAGGGAAGAAAGGGGCAGCCAGTAATGCAAAAGCGAGCATGAGTCCGACAGCGTAAGCTATACCGGTGTATAAACTGACTTTTTGCAGGTCCCAATTTCTTTCAGATTCTTTTTGCGCTCGCATTAAACCTTGCAATTGCAATTCGTATTCTTTTATTCTTCTGAGCTTTTCATGCTCTTTTCCGGGTTCTTCTTCTGCCTTGCTGATTAACCGCTTTAATTTTTTAATGTCTTCCTCATACGCTAACATTTCTTTGTAGTGGCGAGTTTTTTGCTCTTCGTAATCCCAAATAGCCAGGCTGATGTCAAAGACTAGCAGTGCTAAAGTCAATACATCACCCCAGGTTCCAAGAGCTCCCTTGCCAGTAAGCCAGAAAAAGCAAATTAAGTTTCCTGTTGCCCAGACAGAGTCATTAAGTAAGGTGAATTTTCTTTGATCCCACTGGGTGAGGAATCGTTCTGTCCAGGGTGTCCTTTTTTCCCTCTCGCTCATCCATGGGCCACTAATCGTGTGTTTGAGTAACAAAAACATATTGAGGGAAAAGCGAAAATAATACAAAGCCCAACTCAGGGTCCCAGTATAGGGGTCGGGTGCTTTGACTACTTGGGTTGCCTGACCGACATTGAAAAAATCATCCGGTAATGCAGCGAGTATCACTTTAAGCAAGCTGGATGCCCAAACCCAATATAAACGCTTTTCATTAAACCAGCCCATTGATTCTTTGATGGTTTTGGTTTTGCGATCCATGGAGTCGACTATCATCTCTGCCAGTTCTTTACCCAGAAAAATGCTCAAGTATTTTACTGGATAACCATCGCTGGCATAGCCATGTTCTGGAGAGGGCGCTCTTTTTTGTTCTTTGCAGACTTGATTATAATTGAGGTAGTCTATCAGTTCTTCACATCGTTTAATGTGCTGCGCATAGGTTTTTATGTTTTCATATTTCTGATGTTCTTCTTCGTATTTTTTTTGCGTGAGTAAAAGTAAGTAGGCAACTTGTAAGTCTCGTATCACTTTCTTCTTGTTTTCTTCACTCATATAGCGAAGCATGACTTCATCAGTATTTTCTATAATGGGCAGATAAAAACTCAGTGGCGCTAGAAAATCGCCTCCTTTGGCTTTGCTATTGTATTCAAGAAGTTCTTCTACTTTGTCTTCATAGCGTAGTTCAGATTTCTCATCTGTTTGGATGGTTTTCAAGTAAGATTGAAGAATTAAACTACTGGTTGCCATAAAGTCATCTCTATTTTAATTTTTGTTAATTACCTATATAAATGATACTATAAAAAGTAAGATTGTTCTTTTTTATAACACAATATTTATTTTAGGTACAAGATGAATGCGATTGGCTTTACAGTATTGATACTAAAATTTGCAGGAATAGGGGTAAGTCGATTTGCAGGTTACACAAGAAATCTAATCATGATGAACTGAATCAAGAGGACTATTTTAAATAGACATCACTCTGCCAGTTCAACTTCCTTTCTTAAATAAATATCATCGAAGCGTTTGATGTCGTCTTCGCCTAGATAAGAACCACTCTGTACTTCGATAACATAAAGCGGTTCCTTGTGCGGATTACTTAATCGATGCAAAGTGTTTTTCGGAATGTAGGTGGATTGGTTTTTTGATAATATGAACGTATGGTTTCCATTAACTACCTCTGCTTCACCGCCAACGATAACCCAATGTTCAGCCCGATGCTGATGTGTTTGTAAAGAGAGTTTTGCACCAGGTTTAACCATAAGGCGTTTTACTTTAAATGAGGCGCCTTCAGCCAGCACTTCATAATATCCCCATGGTCTGGGAACGCGTTGGTGATCTTGAGTTAAATGCGGATGATCTTTACGTAAGGAGTGAACCAAATCTTTCACTTGTTGCGAATAGCGCTTATCAGCAACTAATACTGCATCACTGGTTGCAACGATAATTTGATCCTGAATCCCAACGGTTGTGACTAACAAATCTTCACTATTAATGAGACAATTGTGACTGTCTTGAGCGATGACATTACCAATGAGAGTATTGCCTTGCTCGTCTTGTTTGTTCGCGTCAGCAACAGCGGTCCAGCAGCCCAGATCACTCCATTGTATGGAAATGGGTATTACAACGGCCTTATCTGTTTTTTCCATTATGGCATAGTCAATAGACTCTTCTTTACATTGAGAAAAACAATCCAGGTCAAGACGCAAAAAATCATGATGATGTTGGGCAAGGGTAAGTGCTTTTTGACTGAATTGGTAGATTTCAGCTTCAAATTGTTCTAACTCCTCAAGATAAACCCCTGCACGACAAATGAACATGCCGCTATTCCAAAAATAATTCCCGTTACTGACAAATTGCGCAGCAGTTTGAGCGTCTGGTTTTTCTCTAAAACTCAAAACGTGCTTTATGTCTTTGGATAGAGTATGACCGGCCTCAATATAACCATACCCGGTTTTGGGGCTATCAGGCTTTATGCCAAATGTCACTATCGCTTTGTTTTCTGAGGCAAATTGTCCTCCTTCTAACATGGCTGCCAGCCATGTGTCATCATCGGCTATCCAGTGATCCGAGGGTAAGACCAGCATGACTGCATCCTTTCCTACTGTATTTGCTAAATAATGGGCTGCACAAGCTATTGCCGGGGCTGTATTTCTTGCACAAGGCTCAAGCAAGTAAGTGGTTTGGACGTTAAAATCTTGCAATTGATCCTGACAGATAAAGTAATGAGCATCATTGCTTACGATAATGGTTTGATGACCAGGCAATCCCATTGCTCTTTTCATGGTTTGTTGAATTAAAGACAATTCGCCATTTAATTTTAAAAATTGTTTGGGGAAATTTTGTCTTGATAAAGGCCATAGTCGAGTGCCAGAGCCCCCGGCTAGAATTATTGGATAAAGAGGAGTCGTCATCACATTCCATATTGTGGCATAATTGGCCTGCATTTTAGCAGGAATTTTTAAGAGCAAGCAATTGTTCCAATTTTTTGAGGTTTTGCATTATGAAAAAAGCTGTCGTCTTGCTTTCTGGCGGTTTGGATTCAACGACTTGTCTGGCGTTGGCTAAATCTCAGGGGTTTGCTTGTTATGCATTAAGTTTTTCTTATGGCCAGAGGCATTCCGCAGAACTGTGTGCTGCAACGCGAATAGTGAAGCATATGAAAGTGGCTGAACATAAAATTGTTACCCTGGATACCGCTTTATTTGGTGGGTCCGCTTTGACTGATTCATCTATTGAAGTACCTGAATTCAAAGAAAGTACAGAAATACCTGTCACCTATGTTCCTGCCCGGAATACTATTTTTTTGGCTATGGCTTTAGGCTATGCCGAATCGATTGATGCAAGAGATATCTTTATAGGTGCCAGTTCTGTTGATTATTCTCATTATCCTGATTGTCGCCCAGAGTTTATTCAATCTTTTCAAACTCTGGCAAATTTGGCGACGAAAGCAGGGATTGAAGGCGATCGCTTTACTATCCATGCTCCTCTGCAACATCTCAGTAAAGTTCAGACTATTCAATTAGGTATCGAGCTTGGTGTTGATTACGGATTAACAGTTTCCTGTTATCAAGCGAATGAAGCAGGAGAAGCTTGTGGACAGTGTGACAGCTGCACTTTTAGAAAGCGGGGTTTTAAGAGTGCTGGAGTAGACGATCCCACTCGATATCAAAAATATGTTCATATTTAACCCATACAGTTAAATTAATGATATAATCCCTGAAATTTTGGTTTGGAGTTTTTTATGTGGGATAAAATCAAAGAATGGTATAAAAATAACAAGAGCTATTTGACAATGCTCTTGATTGGATCGGCTATTGTTGGCCTGGGTGTTACTTTCCTGGCTCTGCTCTTCCCACCGGTTTTGGCGGCATTTGCAAGCATAAGTATTTTTGGAATGGCGCCATTGGCCTTTTTAACGTCATTACATCTTCCTCTCGCGGTGCTGACCCTTGGCTGTATTGTCACTGGCGCTGCTTTTGGAACAATTTTAGGTGGCCTGGTGGCATGGAAACAATCTATTAGTATTGCCAAACATGTGTATTCATACTTTGGTCATACGCAAGAACATCAAATCGAGATCAATGAAGAGGATACTTACCGTTATTTAATGGATCATTTGGAGAGAGAACCCGATGAATCCTGTGAAGTCGAGGTGGATGAAGAATTTAACGATTATACTTCTAGTGATTCTACTGAAGACAGGCCAAATCCATTGAGTTTTTCGACCGATTCAAACCCTCATGCTCCTGATGCAGGTTATGAAATGAGAGAACTAAGAATCTAAAAATTTATAAATTTTATTGTAATCGTAGCATAAATTTTATTGAGATGAAGACAATAAAATGAACTTACTTTACACTTTTGTAACAACATATTGCACACAATTAATTCACATTTAGGAAATGGGTTGCTACAATCTGCTCCGATTTATAACCTTGGAGTAAAAAAATGACATTGAAACAATTTGCAACTGGCGTATTTTATTTGCCAGCAGCCGTTTTTTCTGGTTTAACTAACCTATTTTTAGGTTCTTATGCAAAAGACAAACGCGGTAACTATATTCAAGATGAAGAAGGTAACTATGTAAGAAACCGTGGTTTGATTGGTTTGACTCTGGATGCTGTTAAATACTTGGGAACCAGCGTTGCCAATTTCATTTCTAATCACCAAAAAGCAATTTCAGTGGCATTTTGGTCTTCTTTAGTTGTTGCAGGTGCTGTTGCTTTAACAGTTGCTTTCTGGCCTGCTGCTTTGGCTGCTGTGGTTAATTTCTCTGTTTTTGGTGTTTCAATCGCTTCAGTAGTTGGTGCTGGCTACGCTGCTCAAGTTGCTGCTACAGCTGGTGTTGCTGCTGCTTTAACCACTACTGGCGTTTATCTTGGCGCTACCGTTGTTAATGCCTTCAACGCATTAAGAGAGTGCATCTCTAACTTGCGTAGCAAAAAGCCTTCTGACAACCCAGAATTTAAGCCCGTTAACGATGAGACCTTTGATGAAGTACGTAGAAACCAATTCAGTGGTTTGAACAAAGGTTCTCAGCAAGAAGCACCAAAACTTTCCAGTTCAAGCTCTGAAGACGAAGAGCCTGTTCATACTTCTAATGTATTTGTACAACCCAAGGATGTTGCTCCTGAAGTGGTTGAGAACCCAACTTCCAACATATCTCTCACTGGCTCCAAGTAATATCAAAGTATTACAAGCAAGTGGTAATTAAAAAACGCGGCTTTAGCCGCGTTTTTTTATGTTTCCCCCCAGCGTTTCACCAATCCACAATCCAAATCAAACAAATCGAGTACTCTTCCAACCGTATCATTAATTACATCGTCTATGTTTTGCGGGTGATTATAAAAAGCGGGTACTGGAGGACAGATAATGCCTCCCATTTGTGTAATACAGACCATATTGTTCAGATGAACAAGATGCAAAGGCGTTTCCCTCGGTAAGAGCACCAGTTTTCTGCGCTCTTTAAGAACGACATCAGCCGCCCGGGTTAACAGGTTGCTGCTGATTCCATGCGCAATTTCGCCTAAGGTTTTCATGGAACAAGGCGCGATGATCATGCCCAAAGTTTTAAATGAGCCACTGGCAATGGATGCAGTCAGATCAGTGCAGGGATGATAGACATCTGCTAAGGCTTTGAGTTCAGCAGCACTAATATCTGTTTCATAAGCACGGGTCAGTTGCCCTGCTTTACTGATGACCAAATGCGTTTCTATAGGTAATTTTTGCAAGACTTGTAATAGTCTAATCCCATAGATTATGCCTGATGAGCCACTGATGCCTATGATAAGTCTTGGGTTGTTGACCATGTGTATTCACTCGTTGAAAATTTAATTTGATCAGGATTTACGAAAAACCCCAATCACTTTGTTAAAAAATTTTTTAATTCAGTCATTTAGTATATCTAAACTCCCTCATTACAAACATTTTTTGCCTTGACTTTGAGGTCTTTCGTAATCCCTTTGATATTAGCAAATTATAAGAGAATAAGTAGTAATTAAATTACCAGAACGTTCCAGCAAAATTTAACGCCCAATAGATAACCACTAATAAAAACCTGTTTTCTGTTGCAGCATTTCAATTGTCTTTGCGTTATAATTAGCCGCTTTATTATAGGTGATGAGTATTCTATAACTATGACTAGTAAACGAAAAATGTTGGTGACCAGTGCCTTACCTTATGCTAACGGGCATTTGCATTTGGGGCATTTGGTTGAGCATATTCAAACAGATATCTGGGTCCGTACTCACAAAATGTTGGGTATTCAATGTATTAGCGTTTGTGGGGATGACGCACATGGAACTCCCATTATGCTCAAGGCAGAGCAACTGGGAATTACTCCAGAGGCATTAACTGCCGAAATCAAATTAAGTCATGAAAAGGATTTTAAAGCGTTCGCTATTGATTATGATTATTACCATACCACGCATTCACCTGAAAATCAGGCATTGGCAACTATTATATTTGAACGATTGCAAGCAGGCGGTGATATCGTTAAGAAAACAATTCGCCAATTTTATGATCCTGTAAAGCAAATGTTTTTACCGGATAGGTATGTGAAGGGAACTTGCCCCAAATGTGCTGCTGTAGATCAGTATGGTGATAATTGCGAAGTTTGTGGTGCCACTTATTCGCCGACAGATTTGATTAACCCAGTTTCTGTCATATCGGGTGCCAGTCCCGTAGAAAAAGAATCAGAGCACTATTTTTTTGATTTGCCTCGTTATGAAGAGTTACTTAAGGACTGGACAAGAAAAGGACATTTACAAACTGAAGTAACGAATAAGCTTAGTGAGTGGTTTGACGCAGGTCTAAAGCAGTGGGATATTTCTCGCGATGCGCCTTATTTTGGATTCCCTATTCCAGGAGTCCCCGATAAATATTTTTACGTTTGGTTAGATGCTCCCATAGGCTATATGGCAAGCTTTAAAAAGTATTGCGATGAGCGTGGCGTTTCTTTTGATGAGTTTTGGGATAAGGATTCAAAAGCAGAATTATACCATTTTGTGGGCAAAGATATTGTTTATTTTCATGCTTTGTTCTGGCCAGCCATGTTGGCTGCCAGCGGTTTCAGGACACCTACTGCCGTGTATACCCATGGATTTTTAACGGTTGAAGGGCAGAAAATGTCCAAATCACGCGGTACTTTTATTGAAGCCCGCGCTTATCTGGCTCACTTGCATCCTGAATATCTGCGTTATTATTTCGCTGCCAAATTGAATGGACGCGTAGATGATTTGGATTTGAATTTTGATGATTTTGTCAATAGAGTGAATGCTGATCTGGTCGGGAAGGTAGTGAATATTGCAAGTCGATGCGCTGGTTTTATTAATAAGCGCTTTGATAATCGTTTGAGTCAAGAGTTAAGTGATCCGAAACTATACAAAGAGTTACTGGGTGCTAGAGAGTCTGTGATTGACGCATTTGTTTCAAGAGATTATGCACGGGCGATACGACAAATCATGGATTGTGCCGACAAAGTCAATCAATACATCGATGCCAATAAACCCTGGGTATTGGCTAAAGATGAAAGTAAATTAGAGGAAGTCCATGCGATATGTACAATGGGGATCAATTTATTCCGCATTTTAATAACCTATTTAAAACCAGTCTTGCCGATGATGGCCAAAGCGTCAGAAGAATTTTTAAATTCAGAGCCTTTAAATTGGAATTCTGTCGATACTCCTTTGCTAAACCATCGTATCAACACCTTTAAGCCTTTGATGGTCAGAGTAGAAAAAGAAAAAATTGAAGCAATGTTGGTTCAAAGTAAGGAATCCCTGGCGACTTCTCCGGCAAAAGAAAATACCTCGGTTGAGAGAGATAACTTAATCAGTATCGAGGACTTTGCCAAAGTGGATTTACGGATTGCAAAAATTGTCAATGCTGAGCCTGTGGAAGGAGCTGATAAATTAATGCGCTTGAGTTTAGACTTGGGTGATACTCAAAAACAGGTTTTTGCCGGAATAAAAAAGGCTTATGATGCCGAAGAATTGATTGGGCGTTTGACAGTAATGGTTGCTAATCTGGAGCCCCGCACTATGCGTTTTGGCGTTTCTGAAGGCATGGTATTGGCGGCAGGGGATGGCCAGGGAATTTATTTACTACAACCTGATGCAGGAGCACTTCCTGGTATGAAGGTGAAGTAATGGCTTCTGTTAAAGAAATTGATGCGTTATTGCCGCAAACCCAGTGTGGGGAATGTGGCTATGCAGGTTGTCTGCCTTATGCCGAAGCGCTTGCCCAAGGGGTGGCTCCAATTAATAAATGTCCACCTGGCGGTGTAGAAACTGTAAAAGCTTTGGGAAAATTACTGCATGTTGATTCGTCTCCTTATTTGAAGGAAGCAATAGAAAGTACTCGAGCTCCCTCAGTTGCTGTTATCAACGAGGAAGAATGCATCGGTTGTACTAAATGCATCAAAGCATGTCCTGTGGATGCAATTATTGGTAGTGGTAAATTAATGCACGCCATTATTACTCATGAGTGTACCGGATGCGGTTTGTGTGTGGACCCTTGTCCTGTTGATTGCATCGAGATGGTTAGTTTGCCTGCGACTGGATATGATAAGGATTTGGCTCGTCAGCGTTATAATGCCAAACAAATGCGCCAGTTGCGTGATGAGCATGAAAAACAGCAAATATACAGGGAAAGAAAGAAACTTTCAGATCATACTCAAGACGTACAGGCAAAACAAAGTTATATTCTTCAGGCTCTGGCTCGGGTAAAAGCGAAAAAAACCTATGAATAAACAAAAGGTGCGAGAAATTTTCAAACGTTTGCAAAAACAAAACCCTCATCCTACAACTGAATTGAAATATAGTACCCCTTTTGAGCTATTAATTGCCGTCATGCTTTCAGCCCAGGCAACAGACGTCAGTGTGAACAAAGCAACAGCTCAACTATTCCAAGTGGCCAATACCCCACGAACCTTACTGGATTTGGGATTAGACAGGGTAAAAGAGTACATTAAATCCATAGGCCTTTATAACAGCAAAGCACAAAATATCATGAAAACCTGTGAAATACTGATTGGTCAGCATGAAGGACAAGTTCCTAAGCAGCGAGAGGCGTTGGAAGCATTGCCTGGTGTGGGCCGAAAAACTGCAAATGTGGTTTTGAATACAGCATTTGGTCAGCCAACTATAGCTGTTGATACGCATATTTTCAGAGTAGCTAATCGGATCGGAATAGCGAAGGGTAATACGCCTCTGGCGGTTGAGCAGGAGTTACTAAAAAAGGTGCCCCATGAATTTTTACATGATGCTCATCACTGGTTAATATTACATGGCCGTTATGTCTGTACAGCACGTAAACCACATTGCAGGACTTGCATCATCGAAGATCTTTGCGAATATACAAACAAGAATTTGCTTTAAGAATAAGTCCATAATGAAGCAAAGTTAAAACAGAAAAGTTCAATTGACCATCAGCTCTTATAAAATATTTCAATAAAGTTCAAGAAAAGCGCTTTTTCCCTCTGGTATTTCTCAATTTTTACTCATAAAATGAAATTCCGCTGTTGCAGGAGAGCATTATGAAGTGGTTTTCATCGGTGGTAAACGGAGTCAAAACAATTGGGTCAAGTCTGTGGGAAGGTTCAAAATGGGTTTGGAACAACGCCTCTTTGTCAAAAATCACGACTGGTTTATTTAGCTATACCGCAAATACAACTTTTCAAGTTTTAGAGCAGGCAATAGCACTGCGTGATGCTGTCCCTACCTTGGTTAACAATCCTCAAGCAAAGAAAATTGCCTATGGAATGGGTTACATTCTTGTTAACGATGTTTTGCCATTAGTTGCGTTAAATTTTGCAAACAATACGGCACAAAATTATTTCAGAGAAGGCTATGATGAGGATGCTTCATGGTATGCCCCTTATTCTCTTTTTTTATCGGGATTAACTCTAACGAGTTATCTTGTCAGAGCTTACACCTGGCGGCAAGGAGTCCAAACGGTAGCCCACGTTGCGGTTCTTGACTCTTTAGGCCCTTCCTCATTTAATTCAAATAAAAAATCACTTCCTCCTTCTATCTGTGATGAATTGGATTGTAACTATAAACGTAAAATTAAAGGTTGGGGAAGAGAGCCTCTTGTTTTAATGGGTAATGATGCACTGACTTATGGGGTTAGTTTAATCCCTTATGTAGGTGAGCCTCTCTCACAAGTATTAAGAGTATATTTCAATGGTCGCTATATTATTCGGTTGACTACACCAGAGTTGTGTGAGCGTCATAAATATTTGGCAATGAAACCAGAGTCTGTTTTAGGGTTTGGATTAACGTTTGAAGCGACAAGTATGTTAATGGATAAGGCATTGGAATCAACTGTAGGCATGCCCCCGTTTTTATATTACAGAGCCTTGCGCCATTTATTGCTACTGTTGCATATTAATGTTGCTGCGCATATGGAGTTACCCAAATCAGGTTTGAAAGACAAAGCCTCGTCTTTTGATCCGTTTAATATTTATGAACGTGTTAATCGCTTTGTAGCGGATGTCATATTTTCTGGCTTAATTAAAAGAATACCCATTGATTTCAAACCTGATAAAGATGCTGAGCCCTTAATTCCACTATCTCCCGCTCTAAAATTTGGCACTATGGTATTAAATATGGATTTGGAGAAGGAAAAGAAAAAAACTCCCGGGTTTTTTAGCAAAGCCATAGATAAAGCTTATGTTTTGGTTTTACCCCCTGTTTTTCGGGGTGCTAATGGTTTAATCAATGATCCAATTGTATTTATGTATTGGCCTACTATACGATCAGGAGCTATTTCTGCTGTTGAATTTGTTGAGGGAGTTGGGAAAACCAAAACGATGGCTACTTTGGCATGGGCACCAAAAACTGTTGCAGCCGCCATCAATCTCAAATTTGGAATCCCTAAAAAAGTAACACGCTTTGTTTTAATGTTAAGCAAAGAAGAAGATTTCTGGAATCTGGCTACCGCATTCAAATTATGGTTTGAAAGACATAATATCAAAGGTGAACCAAAATTAATTACGGGTTCCAATCTGGCTTTAAATGGTGTAACCCCTCTTGAGCCTACTCCAATATCCGTTGAAAAGGGACCTATAGTTTCTCCCCAGCAATTAATTGTGGAAAAAGATACGAAAGAAGTGGTGCCAGCCAAGAGCTTGCTTCCTGTCAGATCTCAACCTCAACCTGGAGTTGTTGTGACTATTAGCCCTGATAGTTTATTTTCAACCAGGAAACGCAGGGTTAACACAGATCAAGAAAAGGATGCAATAACAGAGCTTAGCATGACAAAATAAGATTTTCCGGGTTATTTCGACATAAGGGCAACAGGGTATTGTTGCCCGACAAGACGACTGCCCGCATTTATCGATGATATTATGCTGGCTGTAAACAAGGCGCTTACTGCACTTAAAATAATTTTTTTCGCTTAAAAAAATACAGCATGAGTATTGCCAGAAAAACCATGGTACCCAGAATTACAGGGTAACCATATCGCCAATTAAGTTCTGGCATAAATTTAAAATTCATTCCATAAACCCCTGCAATAAAAGTTAAGGGAATGAAAATACTGGCAAACAAGGTCAGAATTTTCATGGATTCATTCATGCGATTATTAATAGTAGACAGATAAATTTCCAGCATACTTGCCGACATTTCTCTGTGTAAGTCGATCGACTCTACCAGGCGAATACAATGGTCATATAAGTCTCGGAAATAAAGATTATGTTTTTTATTGATTAACCCTCCATCATCAGTAAGTAACAAATGGACAATATCCCTTAAAGGGGGAATGATTTTTCTAAGGGTAATTGTCCTTCTTTTGATGGCGTATAAAGTTTGTAGCTTAATCGTTTCAGGCTTGTTTATTAATTGATCTTCTAAAGTTTCAAGCAGTTGGGCTGAGGTTTCAACAAAGTTGAAATAATCATCAACAATATAATCCATGATAAGATAGGTCAAATAATCACTTCCATATTCTCTGATTAAAGAATGCTCTCCATTAAGACGTTGATAAATAGAAGATAAATTATATTTTTCAGATTCTCTGAATGTCAGTAAAAGCTTCTGTTTAATGATTAAACAAAATTGTTCTGTATTATAAGTTAAATGATTGGGAGGGGATTGTAATAATCTAAAAACAACAAAAATATAATCGTCTATTATATCCAGTTTAGGTCTTTGCTTGGTATTAAGCAAATCTTCAATAACCAAGGGGTGTATGTTGAATTGGGAACAAATTTTAGAAATTTTTCCGAGGTCTGCAAGACCTGAAATATCTATCCAAATATTATGCCCAGCTTCGTAAGCCTTTTTCACTTGTTGAGCGTCGAAGGTGTCTAATCTCTTATAATGTTTTTTGTCATAAATATGTATAATAATTTGGGTCGGTTGCGGTGGGTGTTCGCCTATATATACGGCAGTTCCCGGTAGCAAACCTGTTTTTGCTGAAGCTTTTGTTTTATGAACATTCATGAAATGATCTCAGTCTATGAATTTTTTATTAACGTATCATTTAGTCATTGTTTAAGTCGATAGTTGACTGTTCTCGTTTATCTTGCTATGCAAAGGGCGATGATGCTATATTTGCGACCTGATTAGCTTAATAAAGGGCAATTATTATTTGAAGCTTATAGGGAAGTTGTTCACACTCCCAAGTAAATCATAAAGAATTAACCCACTATAGTCAGTATCTATCAATAAGGTAGAATGAGTTGTTATATACTATGGAAGCTCTTGTCGCATGAATCAATCGCTATCACCCCAACAATCACCAGGGTTTCTATTCATCGCCGTGAGTATGATAACTTGTCTGATATTATTAATTAATGTTTCTTTTAAAATTATTCTGCTTGGGGGGCTCGTATTTGCAATCAACAGTTTGATTTGTCCCGTCATTGCCGCGTTATTTTTATTTGCATTGAGAAATTGTACCTTCAAGGAGCAACGCCATTTACTTAATATTTGTTTGATGACTTTATACATGTTTTGTATTGGGGTTTATGTGCTGGTGAATTTACCAGCTGCTGAATACATGCATGATAATCCAGCCTATCAAGTCATTTTTGAAGAAATACCAAAGAAATTTTTTGCTACGACTATTGCTTTCGCACTCAGTTTTTATTTGCCTCATTTATTGTTTTGTACCAAAACTAACAGGGTTTTATCAACCCCAAAGCAATGTGTATTACTAGCTTTGCTGGGAGGAGTGAGTTTCTTTTGCCTGGACTTTTATTTATTATTTTCCGCTCCCCATGCTCATAGTTTCAAACAAATTTTTATCGATTCATTCATGATCTCTTCTCTTTTACTCCTAATCATTGGAGTGGTTTATTTAACATTTTTGTTGAACGACAAACAATATAAACACAAAGCGTTAATTGAATCCTCAGAAGTAACATTTTTTCCAATTTATCAATATTTGATTTGCTTCGCAGTGACCGTGATATTGGTCTGTCTGGCCTGTGAGTATCGAATGATCGCAATAAATAAAGACATGGTTTTATCTGCCAGTTGTATTTTCTTTCCCATTACCATCATTATTAGTACTATCGTAGGTGAATTGTGGGGTTACCGTACTAATTTAAAACTGGCATTGGCTCTTCTTGCAGCGCAATTTATTTTTGACATGTTATTGATGGGGAGTGTTGCTTTACCTTCACCTCCTTTTTTTAATTTGAATCCTTTTTATCATTACATTATGCCACGCAGGTTATCCGCAGCGTCGCTGTCTTTATTTGTTACTTTTCTTGGTAATGCAATGCTGTTGCACTATTTGAAGTATTCAAAATGGAAAATTAACCGATCCTTGCGGATATTAATCGCTAATATTTCAGTCAACTCATTATTATGCCTGGTTGATTACAGTCTTCTTTATGGTGGCATTTATCCTTATGAGCAAATTATTAATTTAGCGGTAAGTGTTTGGCAATACAAATTATTGATGGCAGTCATTTCTCTCCCGCTTATTTTATGGATGTGCAAGATCTTGGAAAGAAATTATTCATTAGTTGTGCAAGAAGAGAGGAATTAAGCAAAAGGTTTAATCTTTTAGATTATGAATAGCGGCAGTAAAAGCGCGTAAAGGAGTTATCTGTTGACAGAGCAAAACTACAATGGCTCCTGTTGCCATAATTGCCCAAATTGGAACGACAACCCCTACAACCTGGCGTAAGGCAATTCTAATAAGGACAATGACAAAAATAATGACAGCAGAAGCTATTCCTGTCCCCTTTTATTTAATCCTGTCTCCTTTGGATGGGTCTTTTCCAGCCATAGACAGTTTTTTGTCGGGATTCGGTTAATGTTAACTCATCGGGTGGCACATTCTTGCGTATGGTACTTCCTGCTCCTATTGTCGCATTAGCGCCCACTGTAACCGGGGCGACCAATTGAGTATCTGACCCAATAAAAACACCATCTTCGATAATTGTTTGGTGTTTATTAACCCCATCGTAATTACAAGTAATGGTTCCAGCACCAACGTTTACATTTTTCCCTAATAGGACATCCCCTAAGTAACTGAGATGACTAGCCTTTGTGCCTTCATCGAAAATCGCTTTTTTAGTTTCCACAAAATTGCCAATTTTACAATGGGAAGCCAATTGCGTTCCTGAGCGCAAGCGGGCAAAAGGACCTATATGGCAGTCATTTGCGATATGACAGCCTTCCAATACGCTATTAGCGTAAATTTCACATCCATCGCCTAATGTGACATTAGTCAGATTGCAGTTTGGACCAATTTTGCAGCCATTACCTAAAACTACCTTGCCTGTAAAAATGCAATTAATGTCAATATAGACGTCTTTGCCACAATATAACTCACCTCTCAAATCAAAACGGTTGGCATCCGCCAGGGTGACACCCTTTTCCATGAGTTGATTAGCCATTCTTTGTTGCCAGATGCGCTCCAGTTGCTGAAGTTGTTGGCGATTATTGACGCCCTGGACTTCAAAATTATTTTTAGCTGTTAATGACGTGATAGGTGTTTTATTTTGTACAGCCAATGAGATAATTTCAGTTAAATAATATTCGCTTTGTGCATTGTCATTACTTAGTTGAGGCAACCATTTCTTCAGATTACTTGCCAAAGTGCAACAAATTCCAGAATAAATTTCTTTTATATTCTTTACTTGCTCATTTGCATCCTTTTCTTCTACAATGCTATAAATTTCACCTTGGTTGTTTCTGACAATACGCCCAAGACCACTTGGATTTTCAAGTTCTGCAACCAGGAGTGCTAATACGGAATGATCTGGGTGTTGAAGTTGGCTGCATTCAATTAGTGATTGAAGGGTTTCCACTTGAATTAAGGGAACATCAGCAGACAAAACCAGAACATGTGCATCGTGGGGGATATGGGGCATGGCTTGCAAAACGGCATGGCCAGTCCCTAGTTGCTCGGCCTGATGCACCCAATGAACAGGTAAGTCGGGGAGTGAATTTTTAATTTGTTCACCACCATGACCATAAATAACATGGATTGCACTGGGACTTAGCTGTCGAGCAGTTTCCACAACGTGGGTTAGCATCGGCTTGCCAGCTAGGTGGTGAAGAACTTTGGGCGTATCCGAATACATTCTTTTACCTTGCCCTGCGGCTAAAATAATAATTTGTAAATTCATGTGATTTGTGTTTTCCTAAGTTAAATATCATAATCGGTGCTGATTTAAACAGTCTGCCCCAATGTTATGAATGATGTAAAGAGCTATATGATAAATAAGTTGCAGTTAAAGGAGTAGAGCAATGAATATATTTCTAAAGGTTTTAAAGAAATTAATAAAGGAAAAATTGAGTGAGTTATCCGCCAATTTGAAATGGAAGTCAGAAACCCTTGGCTATAATACAAAATTATCAATCGATCAAAAAAATGTCATTGATAAACTTGAAGAAAGTATCGTTCTCTTTAAAGATACAGGCAATGATGAAGCGGATTTGCTGTCAATCAATACATTGATAGATACTGCCCGAATACAAATTCAATCCATAAGAGAATCCTATGGGGAACCCAGAGATAAAGGAGAGTCTGTAACTTGTCTCAATAATTTGAAAAATCATTCCAACGATTTTCTTGGCAAACTAAAGAAATTTGATTTTGATCTGTTAAATAAAGCTTATACAGAAACACCTGAAAACATTGTCTATTACCATGCTGCTATCTATCTCGGTGATGAAATTTTTAGTCCCAGAACAGGGATCGATTACGAAATCCGAACCAAAAAAGAAGGACAATTGGCAGTAAGACTGCAAGCATTAAGCGAGCGAATTAATCCAACCCACAATTTGGAAGAACAAAGAAAAAGAGCGTTACAAGTGTTGCAAGATCTTGCCCAGGACAATCAAAACGCAATCAAGAAAGACAAAGGCTTTTCGCTTCCTGGTTTAAGCTTTTGGGGTGTTTCTGTGGTTACGCCATCGGATTGGTTTAGTTCAGGAGAAGGTCGATTTGGAGTTGAATTTAATACGGCTGTTCGCACCATTCAAGGAATGACGGAAAGCCAATTTGAAAGGCCGGTGGTAAAACAAACAACGACAAAGCAAGAAGAAAGCAAACCATCAGATGTAAAAAAAACAGAGGCAACAGAGGAAGAGGATGAGGAGCATTTATCTGATCAAACTCATTCCTTGTAAGTCACTCTCTGGGAATATTGGAATGTAATGGGTATGGGTTGATTTTTCAGGCACCGATCTATGCGAGAGGTCTCCAAATGATATTTTTATTGGAGTAAGGAGATCCCTCGTTCTTAAACCTGCAGTTCTCCACACAAATTGGTTTCAATCAGTTTTTTGATTTCAGGGATTTCCAGATTCTTGCTTAATAAATACAGCAATTTGCAATGAGCCGCTTCAGGGGTCATATCATGACCGCTAATCAAGCCTGCTTCTTTTAAAGTATGACCTGTTGCGTATTGATTCATTTCCACTTTTCCCTGATGGCATTGGGTGCAATTAATAATAATAACCCCCCTGTCGCAAGCTTTCTTTAGTAAATGTAAAAATTTGGGATCATTGTTTTGGGCATTACCAGCCCCATAGGTTTCAAGGATTAAACCCCGTAATGGTTGATTTAAAATGTATTCAAGAACGTCAGAGGCAAACCCCGGGAACAGGCGGAAATTCGCTATAAAGTGGGGAGTAATGGTTTGTAGATGAAACGGCGCTTTGGGGCGTGGCAATAAACGATGTTGATGTAGTTCTATATCGATACCAATGGATGCCAAAGGTGGGTAGTTGGGCGAATCAAAGGCATTGAAGCGTTGGGCGCTAATCTTTTGGGTGCGGTTGCCTCGAAACAAATGTTGGTTGAAATAGATGCATACTTCATGGATAGGTTGATGAGCACAAAGCCACAGGGAGGTAATGAGATTATCTGTCGCATCATTACGAATCTCGGATAAAGGAATCTGTGAACCAGTGACTATAACGGGTTTTCCCAAATACTCCAGCATAAATGATAAAGCAGAAGCAGTATAAGCCATGGTATCGGTGCCATGCAAAACAACGAATCCGTCAAATTGTTCGTATTCATGAGCAATATCTCTGGCAATCCTGTTCCATTCCGTGACGGTCATATTAGAAGAATCAAGCAGCGGCTGATATTCTTTGATAACGTAGTCAGGCATGTCTTTATGTTTTAATGCAGGAATTTCTGTGAGTGCTTTTTGAATGAATCCTGGTGAGGGTTCATAACCATGAGATGATTTTATGCTACTGATTGTGCCACCAGTATTGATAATTAAAACTCGTTTTTTCATACGGATTTATAATCAAAGTGTTGTTATTGTTTCGGTAAGTATAGCGAAAACTTGGCAATACCAATAACAACTAATTTGCTGCTATTTTATTATTTGCTTCTTAATGATTGGTTGTATCATGCTAAAACCGAGCTGCGACGATTAGGGGAGGAAAATGTATGATATTATTAAGTACAGTAAGACCACTGGTTTCGAGGGTATTAGCAGTCATGTTACGACTCTATGAAAATGTCACATTATAATGGGTAATTTTTGTTCTATAATAGCTCAGAAAATGCAATATAAAAACAGAGACTAAATTAGTCCAAATAATATTTGCAGATTTAATTGTAAGCTCTTGTACTTTGTGGAAAAATCAAATTATTAACGGTTTATTCTAAGCAGTGACATCATGGTAATCGATCGTGCCGGTTATCGCTTGAATGTAGGTATTATCCTTGTCAACGATTCCGATAGAGTTTTTTGGGGAAGACGAAGCGGGCATGACGCTTGGCAATTCCCGCAAGGTGGCTTGGCGCCTGGCGAGACGGCTATGCAAGCAATGTATCGTGAATTGCATGAGGAAGTGGGGTTGGATAAAGGTGATGTTGAAGTATTGGGTTCAACCAGGCGTTGGCTAAAGTATAGACTGCCCAAACAATACTTGCGACATGGCAGTGAGCCTCTGGTTATAGGCCAGAAACAAAAATGGTATTTGTTAAAGCTTATAACAAATGAGCAAAAAGTGAGATTGGATTTGAGCGATTCTCCCGAGTTTGATAGCTGGCGATGGGTGGATTTTCATGAGCCCGAGCAACAAGTTATTTTTTTCAAGAGACAGGTCTATATTCAAGCGCTAAAAGAATTAGAGCCTTTGTTAAAAAAAGAACGCCGTACGCCTTATGGCTTAAAACGTAAAAGAGGTAATCAAAGAGCTTAGATGCTTAAAATACTTAAACGGATAGTACAAGATGTTACCGCTGCCAGTGATTTAAAAGAAGCACTAGGCATTTTGGTACAACGTATCAATACAGCCATTAATGCCGAGGCTGTTTCCGTTTATCTTATTGATAATAAAAATGCCGAATACGTACTGATAGCCACGGAAGGTTTGAACAAACAGGCGGAGTTTAGAGTCAGAATTGCTCTTGATTGCGGCCTTATCGGATTGATAGGACGAAGAGAGGAACCTATCAATATAGAAAATGCGCCATCTCATCCAGATTTTTATCATAATCCATTAATTGGTGAAGATCACCTGAACGCCTTTTTAGGCGTCCCTATTATTCAACACAGAAAATTATACGGTGTTTTAGTTGTTCAACAGCTTGAACAACGTCATTTTGATGATGCTGAAGAATCATTTCTTATTACCTTGGCTGCTCAATTGGGCGGGATTATTGCTCATGCAGAGGCAACAGGTGAGTTGGCCGAGTTGACGCAACCCAAAAAGGGGATTGGCGTAGACAAGGTTGAAGCAGCTTATACTGCTCTTACCGGAATTGGAAGTGTTCCTGGTATAGGAATTGGTACAGCTGTGGTTGTGTACCCACCTGCAGATATTGATGCTGTTCCTCGTAATCCAGTTGAAGAATTGGAAGACGAAATCAATGCCTTCTATGAAGCTTTGGAAACGACAAGAGATGATATCAGGCGTTTAAGTAAACGCATGAAAGAAACTGTTGCTGAGGAAGAGCATGCTTTATTCGATGTGTATTTAAGAATTTTGGATAGGGATAGCTTGGGTGCTGAAGTAGAGCATGTGATTCGTGAAGAGAAAATCAGCGCTCAAGCTGCCCTGGCTACAGTGATCAAGAAACACGTGCAGCAATTTGAAAGCATGGGCGATGATTATCTGCGCGAACGAGCCAGCGATTTCCGTGATTTGGGCCGAAGAGTTTTGGCGGAATTACAACGTACCCAAAGAGAAGAAATTGTTTATCCGAAGAGAACCATTTTAATAGGAGAAGAAATTACTGCTGCCGCTCTGGCAGAAGTTCCAGAAGGGCAATTGGCTGGTGTCGTTTCAGCTAAAGGCTCCAATAACTCCCACGTTGCTATTTTAGCGAGAGCTCTCGGTGTACCTACTGTGATGGGGTTGAGAGGATTAAAAGTAGAATTGGTATCGCGTCGGGCTTTGATTGTTGATGGCTATTATGGACATGTTTATATCTCTCCTTCCAAATCATTATTAGCGGAATTTAAGCAATTAGCTCAAGAAGAACAGGAATTAAACCAAAGCCTGGTAAGCTTGCGTGATAAACCAGCGGAAACTACTGATAACTACAGAGTCTCTTTGCAAGTCAATACCGGATTGGCAATGGATGCCGGTTTATCAATGAGTGTTGGCGCTGAAGGAGTTGGTTTATACCGTTCAGAAGTACCATTTATGAGTCGAGATCGATTCCCTTCAGAAGATGAGCAGACCATTATTTACAGACAGACTCTCAAGGCCTTTGCTCCACGTTTGGTAACTATGCGTACCCTGGATATTGGTGGAGACAAAATTCTACCTTATTTTCCAGTTGAAGAGGAAAACCCTTATTTAGGATGGCGTGGAATAAGGATAACTCTTGATCATCCAGATGTCTTCCTGATTCAGGTTCGTGCCATGATGCGTGCTAGTGAGGAACTGGATAATTTACGTATCATGTTGCCTATGGTCACTACGCTTAGCGAAGTAGAGGAAGCCGTTTATTTGATTGAACAGGCATTTGAAGAGCTGGTGGAAGAGGGGTGCGAAATAGTAAAACCCAAAATTGGTGTGATGATTGAAGTGCCTGCCGCTGCTTATCTGGCAAGAGAAATGGCGAAACGAGTAGATTTTATTTCGGTGGGTAGTAACGATCTTACTCAATATTTATTGGCTGTGGATAGAAATAACGCCCGAGTTGCCGCACTTTATGATCCCTTGCATCCAGCCATGTTGCGTACATTGCTAAAAATAGTCGAAGGAGGGCATGCAGCTGGTGTTGAGGTGAGTATTTGTGGCGAAATGGCCAGCGATCCTTTAGCGGTGATCTTGTTAATTGCTATGGGTTTTGACACCTTAAGCATGAATTCCGCCAGTTTACCCAGGGTGAAATGGGTTATTCGCAATTTTGCTATCGCGAATGCCCGTAAAATTCTGGCAGAAGTTTTGGAATTTGAACATCCTGCTGAAATACGATTTCATTTGCAAAAGGCTCTAGAAGAGGAAGGATTAGGGGGATTAATCAGAGCAGGGAAGTCATGATATCCGGTGAGTTACTGATTAATGGAGTGATTTACATCATTATTGGTGCTTTTGCAGGAATAATGGCGGGTGCTCTGGGCGTTGGTGGCGGGCTTATTGTGGTACCAGGACTCGTCTATATTTTTCAACACTCGCAGGTGATTCCAGAAGATATCCTTATGCATGTCGCTGCAGGTTGTTCACTGGCGGTGATGATTTTTACTTCTTATGCATCCTTAAAAGCACATAATAAAATGGATGAGATACTCTTACCCCTTTTTAAGAAGTTATGTCCGGGTTTGGTTCTTGGTACTATTTTAGGTTCCATAATGGCCTCTGTTATTCCAACCCATTTATTGAAAATAATATTTGGACTGTTCTTGCTTGGCGTAGCTATGAAAATGCTTCTTGATGTCCGAGTGAGCCACACTGATAAATTTCCGGGATATTGGCTCAATACTTTAGTCAGTAGTTCAATAGGTTCGATATCCGGTTTATTAGGGGTTGGAGGAGGAGTCATCATTATCCCTTATCTGACCTATTGTGGAGTTCCAGTCAGAAAAATTGCTGCAGTATCCAATTTGGGCACTTTTGCAGTTGGTCTAGTGGGTACAATTATGTTTATGGTTACTGGCACATTAGACATGACAAAAATATCGTATTCCACAGGATATATATATTGGCCAGCAGTTTTAGGGGTAGCAATTCCAAGTAGTTTGATTGCACCATTTGGGGCTAAATTAAATTATCTTTTACCCGTAAATTATTTAAGATATGGATTTATCGTGATTTTAATTACCACCGCAATTCATATGTTTTTGTGAAAGGAATTTGAATAACCATGCTCACCTATCCAAATATTAATCCAATTGCTTTTTCTTTAGGGCCATTAAAAGTTCATTGGTATGGTTTGATGTATTTAATCGGTTTTGTTGGCGCCTGGCTACTGGGTTATTGGCGCATCAAACATTATAAATTGAACTGGAATAACGACCAGTTAAGTGATTTGATCTTTTATAGTGCCCTTGGTGTTATTCTTGGGGGACGAGTAGGTTACATGTTGTTTTATGACTTTCAGGAGTTTATCCACCACCCCTGGGTATTATTTAAAATATGGGAAGGAGGGATGTCTTTCCATGGTGGTTTGCTTGGAGTGGTAATTGCCGCCTGGCTCTTTTGCCGTAAATACGGAAAAACTTTCTTGGAGGTTGGAGACTTTGTCGCCCCTCTAGTTCCTTTAGGTTTAGCGGCAGGTCGCCTGGGAAATTTCATTAATGGGGAATTATGGGGGCGTGTCACTGATGTTCCGTGGGGTATGATATATCCTCATGTGGATGATCAACCAAGGCACCCATCTCAATTGTATGAATTTGGTTTGGAAGGAGTCGCTTTATTCATTTTGATTTGGTGTTATGCGTCAAAGCCGAGACAACAAGGGAGAGTGAGCGCTTTATTTTTAATGGGATACGCGATTTGCAGGTTAATTGCTGAAAGCTTTAGGCAACCTGATTCGCAATTAGGTTTTGTGGCATTTGGCTGGCTGACAATGGGGCAGGTTTTATCCATCCCCATGTTATTAATTGGAATTTGGTTATGGTGGGCTAAGCGATGAAAACATATTTGCAATTGTTGGAGCATATTTTACAACATGGGGTAGAAAAATCGGATAGAACGGGCACTGGAACATTATCTGTATTTGGGTATCAAATGCGTTTTGATTTGGCCAAGGGATTCCCGCTTGTTACCACTAAAAAACTACACACGAGAAGTATTGTTCATGAATTACTATGGTTTTTGCGTGGTGATACCAATATTTCTTATCTTAAGGAAAACGGGGTAACTATTTGGGATGAATGGGCAGATAATAATGGTGATTTGGGGCCTGTCTATGGAAAGCAATGGAGAAGTTGGCCCACTGCTGATGGACGCACCATTGATCAATTAAGTGATGTAGTGCAACAAATAAAGAGCAACCCTGACTCTCGTCGCTTGATTGTAAGCGCCTGGAATGTGGGTGAATTGGATCAAATGGCTTTAATGCCTTGTCATGCCTTGTTTCAGTTTTATGTTGCAAACAACAAGTTATCCTGTCAGTTGTATCAACGCTCAGCCGATGTATTTTTAGGAGTTCCTTTCAATATCGCTTCTTATTCGTTGCTTACTCATATGGTCGCCCAACAATGTAATTTGGATGTGGCCGAGTTCATATGGACCGGGGGAGATTGTCATTTGTATCTTAATCATTTGGAGCAAGCGCAAACTCAATTAACCAGAGAACCTTTGCCATTGCCCTCCTTAGCTATTAAGAGAAAACCGGCTTCTTTATTTGAATATGTTTATGAGGATTTCGAATTTGTGAACTATCAATCACATCCTGCAATTAAAGCGCCTATCGCCGTTTAATTTTCATCGGAGTTGGATTTTTATTGCCACTTGTGATTTAATATTGCCTCAAGTGTTTATTAGAGGTTCAATTCCGTGAAAAAAATTATGGTGTTTGTATTACTGACGGTTGTTTGTAGCGCAGGCTTTTCCAGTAAATTGAGTAAATTTCTGAATAAAATGGATGCTGAGCAAAAACAAAGAGATGCTCAGGAATTGCAACAGGATATGAACTTTGGGGATTATGCTTTTCGTTTGAAAGAGCGCTATGTCGATGATCGCGGGCAACGTTGCCGTGATTATGAATTCAGAGGACGCTCCAACCCCTATCGACATGGTTATTTTACTGTGTGCGATGATCGTTGATTTTACTCTCTCTGTCTATTGATTTATCGTCCGCTCCCTTATGGTCGCGGCTCGGTTGTATTGATAATTCGAGCCGCGATCGTAAGGAGGCGGGTTATCTCAATAAGCCCTACACTAAATTCCTTATAATATCAGGCAAAGGCACGGATTTATTTTGGGTATAATCAATCCAAACTATTTTACTCACCCCTTGTGCCATAAGCGTTTCTTCCTGATACAAATCATGATCCATAATCATGCTGGAATTGCCAAGACTATGTGCCTTGCTGTGTATGGTTACAGTGGCAGGATAAACGATTGGTTTCAGAAAGGTACATGCCACATGGATGACAACAGGACCTGTTTGACCTGTCATTTTGATGTCAAGCTCCCGGAGCCAATCAATCCGGGCTTCCTGAAAATAGTCAAAATAGCGAGCATTGTTAACATGTCCTAATGCATCCATATCGCCCCAAGCGATATCAAAAGTTTTTTTATGTATTATTTTGTTTATTTCAGTCATGATAAGTCCATAGGATCAACATCCACATTCCAGCGGATGCCATTACTTAATTTGTTCATTGTTAACCACTCTCTTAATTGCGTCAATGAACTTTTTAGAACTTTTCTTGAAGGGGATTTAATTAATAGTTGCATCCTATGCTGGTTAGCTTTTCGTGGCAAAGGAGCTGGTGCAGGACCCAGTACCGTGAGAGGATGAGCCTGAATTTGATCTTTGGTTGCTTTTAGGAACTGATCCACTTTGTTGACGGTTTTGCCCTGAGCTCTGATGACCGCTAAAAACTGAAAAGGGGGCATTTCAGCCTCTTGTCTTGAAATTAATAAAGCGTTTGCAAACTCATCATACCCATGCTGAATGAGTAGATTAAGCAGGGGATGCTCAGGTAAATAAGTTTGAATCAATACTTGCCCGGGATGTTCTGCTCGCCCAGCTCGTCCAGATACTTGAGTTAATAATTGCCCCAAATGTTCAATAGCCCGGAAATCCTGGTTGTAAAAGCCTGCATCAGCATCTACGACAACGACCAGGGATAGGCGGGGGAAATGGTGTCCCTTGGCTAGCATTTGAGTGCCTATGATCAGCTGAGCTTCTCCTTTATTAATTTTGTCCAAATGGCTGTTTAGAGAATTTTTTTTACGAACCTCATCTCGGTCAATGCGTAAAACATTCGTATCTGGAAACTGATGGCTTAAAAACTCATAAATTCTCTGGGTGCCAGATCCTACGGGGATTAGTTCCTTGCTTTGGCAGTTATTGCAAAACAAGGGTATTCTTTGGGTTAATCCACAATGATGACAAATCATTTGTCCTGCCTGTTTATGCAAGGTTAAATGGCTATCGCATGCTTTGCAATCAACCATCCATCCACATTGATGGCAAAGTAACACTGGGGCAAAGCCGCGTCGGTTAATGAAAACAAGGACCTGGTTTTGTTGCAGCAAATGATTTTCTATGATTTTAAGGGTTGGGAGAGCCAAGCCATGCTGTACCATTTGCGATCGTAAATCAATCAGTTGATAGTGTAATGGTGTAGTGGAGGCAGCTTTATGCGTTAAGCGTAATAAATTATATTTTTTTTGTTTGCAGTTGTGGATGGTTTCCAGACTGGGAGTGGCTGTACCAAGAATGATAGGAATATTGGCAAGATGAGCACGCATTAAAGCAGTATCTCGCGCAGAATAACGCACCCCTTCCATTTGTTTGAGCGAACTGTCATGCTCTTCATCGATGATAATTAAACCGAGATTGGGCAGAGGGGTAAAAACGGCAGAACGAGTTCCAATCACCATTTTAACTTTGTTCTCTTTTGCCAGCTGCCAGGCAATTTGTCTTTCTGATGCATTCAAATTGGAATGTAATACGGTTATGGGATGGTTAAATCGGGCTGTAAAACGAGATAAAAGCTGAGGGGTTAACCCGATTTCTGGTACCAGCACCAATACTTGTTTGCCTTGCTCCAATATTTTGGCGATGACATGCAAATAAACCTCTGTCTTACCACTTCCGGTAACACCTTGCAGTAAAAAGCATTGGTAGTGATGGATGTGTTCGAAAATGGAAGCTACGGCAACGGCTTGTTCAGGATTGAGTGTTAGCGGTGGACTGAGTTTTTCAGGAATTTTGGTTGGCAAGGTAACTTGCTGTGACATGTTAATGGCTTGACAAGCAAGTAGTGCCGCAATTTGAGTTCCGTTGTAGCCATGTTGTTTTAGGGTCTGTTTGGAAATCCCTTTCTGGTGCCTGCTTAAAAAATCAATCAACTCATGTTGTTTTTTTGCTTTTTTCGAGAGGAGTGTTTTTGCCTTTTCAACAGGTATATTCAATTGATAAAAATCTTCTGTAGGTAGTGAGCAGGGTAAGCCCAGGCGATATTTTTTGGGTATTACCAAAGGAATCACTTCAGATAATGGTGACTGATAATAGCTTCCTACCCATAGACAAAGCTCTAAGAGAGCTTCAGGAACGAGAGGTTTCTCATCGATTATTGAAGTGATTTTCTTTAACGAATGGCCCGTTTGCTGGTCACAAACTTTATTGATTACAATGCCCACTCGGGTTTGATTACGGAAAGGAACCCATACTCTTCCGCCAATGCATGGAGTTAAATCCAGGGCTTCGTAATCAAAACAATCTCGATTGGTATGGGGGATACAAACTTGATAAATATCGTTCATTTAACTTCTAAGCCATTCATGACTCGCTGATTGGCCGGGCGCGGAAAACACTTTGACTACTACTTTTTCGATACGATGTTTATCTAACTCCTCTTTTTCTTTAATCAGTTCATTAACAAACCAGCGTGATAACTCTTCCACGGTAATATTGGTTAAGGGCATTAAGGTGACATCTTCTTTAAGAAAAGGGATTTTTTTCTTATTGAAGATGAAATAATAATATTCTTCGTCTTCCGAGTATTCTAAAAAAGGTGAAAATTGTGGCATAAGAAAAGTTTGATTTAAGTAGCGGCATAATTTATGAATCCGCTCTTTGTAATAACGGTAATCAAAAGTCATACCATTTTCTTCTACCCAGGTAGTTAGAGCCAAATAAACAGAATACATATGACCATGCAAAGGCTCTCTTTCTGTTGCCGAAAAGATGGTGGTATGCCCGGCAGAAAACTTCATGGATTCTTTCTGTAATTCCACAGTAGTCAGATATTTTTTCATAATTATAAATTCACTCTCTTATCATTTATCAGAAAACCATTTAAATCAATTTCCAGATCTTTGGTTAACGCAATGACTTTGAATAGCTCTCCCATTTCACTCGGTTGAGTTAACTGTTTAATGGCCTGCTTTGCTGCAAACAGTTCCTGTTCATCATCAAGAGTATGGATTAAGCTTAGCAAACCGTTCGCCAGCAAAAAAGAGGCTTGATTAGTATACCCTGCAATATGAAATCCCGCCTGGTGCCCTGCCTCAGCGACATGAGTAAAATCAACATGTGCGGTGATATCTTGTTCTCCCGGGTTAAGTAAAGGATTGGGATGAGAATAATGTTGATAATGACACATTAACGTGCCTTGATTACGATCAGGGTGATAGTATTCATGGCGAGGGAAGCCATAATCAATAATAAACAAAGCTCCTTTTTTCAACATATGACTGCAATTCAACAGCCAATCATCAAGAAACAAATTAGCCTCAGTAAGGTAAGGATAATCCAGTGGTGGTAAACGATTTTTGATATAGGCCAATAGTCGTTGATTTTGTACTGGTTTGAAGATTTCTGCTAATTGATCATGTTCATCCAGAGTGACATAGCTTTCCAGGATTTCTGTTTCAGATTGCATAAAGCGATAAACTGGCATGGCATCCAGTACTTCATTCGCTATTATCACTCCATTAAAAGGGGCCTCAGGCCATTTGTCCAGCCAGTGAATCAAACCGGCCAATTGCGGGATTTTTTGTTGAATCAATTCTTGCTGACGATGACGTAAGTTAGCACTTACTTCCAGGATGAAATACGATTCAGGCAAGCATTGTAATTGTTCCAAATGAGTTAATGTATCAATACAGAGCTTTCCAGTTCCGGCCCCAAACTCGAATAGTACGGGGGAGTCCAGCAAGGGAAGAATTTGTTGGAATTGGTTGGCTAAAGTTTTGCCATACAAGGAGGTTAATTCAGGAGCAGTGATAAAATCACCGTGTTTTCCTAATTTTTGCAGTCCTGAAGTATAATAGCCTTCATAGGGGGCATAGAGTGCTTGCTGCATAAAGTCTATAAAAGGGATTTCTTTTTGCAGCTTTAACTGGTTTATTAGAGTTTGTTTTAAATTCATAATCACTTAAACTATCGTTAGACTTCTTTTAAACTCTCTGTGAACAAGAGGGTGCAAGGAGAAACAAAGAAAATACTGAAGTGTACACAATAATACTTGAGGATTCGAGCATCCTGGCTGATTACTTTTTGCAGTGAGGTTGCGAAAGGAGTCTGTTACCATATGGGGAACGTACCTTGAATCAGACAAACACGCAAGAAGCCAAGGTTGCTTTAGTGACTGGAGGCGCTAAACGCATTGGCGCGGCAATTGTTAAAAAATTACATCTCTCTGGATATCAGGTAGCCATCCATTGTCGTTCTGCTTTGTATGAAGCCGATATTCTGGCCAAAGATTTGAATCGGTTGCGTACGAATAGCGCCATTGTCATGCAAAAAGAATTAACTGAGCCTGATGCAGCAGAAGAGATCATATCCAAAGTGAAACATTGGGCCGGTCGTTTGGATTTGCTAGTGAATAATGCTTCTGTTTTTAAACGAACGGATTGCCATTTATTGAATGAGGCAGACTGGCAATATCTGTTTGCAGTGAATGTCCAGGCTCCCTTTCTACTGAGTATGGCAGCTTGTCCTTTACTGGCTCCATGCAAGGGTTCCATTATTAACATAACTGATATTCATGCAGATAAGCCACTTAAAGGATATTCGGTATATTGTCAAACTAAAGCCGCATTGGAGATGCAAACGAGGTCGCTTGCTCGTGAGCTGGCACCAGAAATAAGAGTCAATGCCGTTGCGCCTGGTGCCATTGCCTGGCCTGAGAATGACAATAGTTTAACTGCGGAAGCACAACAAAAAATTATCGAGAAAACACCGTTAAAAAGCCATGGCAAACCCGATTTTATCGCTCAGGCTGTTCTTGCTCTGGCTGAAAATTCATTTATCACTGGTCAAACATTGAAAGTAGATGGAGGTAGAAGTTTGACAAGCTAAAATTTTTCGTAAATCCTGAACCATTGGATCCACTGCATTTTAGGTTGTTAAATGTTCTTTGTGATTTGTTTTAATCTACTTTGTTGCTTATAATATAACCAGATTGGCGTCTATTTGGAGATGTTATGAGTGAACAATATTGGCGTTTCAAATTGATGACTGAGGGTGGATGTAGTCAAAATGAAGCAACCAGACTTATAACCGTTTTAAAACGTAAATTGCAGCCATTCCCTGAGGAGTCAATCAATAAATTATTCGAAAACGATAATTTTTGTAATCGACTTTCCTCTTACATGGCTTATGGATTTGGCGCAGCAGAAGAATGGATAAAAAAGCAAAAAATATTAAGTAATATCCAACCGTTAACTTCTGAACAAAGAGTTGATATCACACCAAAGAAGGACACGGTTAGTGATAATAAGCCGAATATCTTTGGCGCTGCAATTACATTTGGAAAATCACCTGTAGTGAAGCTTCTTAAGCAAAATGCCAGAGAAATATGCGAATCAATTTTAATGGATGAACCAAATCTAAAACAGGTCGAATACATATTCAGGTTATTGGCACTTCAAGTCCAAGAGGCTTATTCAGGTGAGCAAGCTGAAAAGTTATACGAATGTATTCGGGATAAAAAGCCAATACCCTCAAAATTTGAGGAAATATTGCTCCCAATAGTGAATAGTATTAAAGAGAACCATACAGAAATCCTTAATGAATCTAAAAGGAATCACTTGGGAGTAACTATTCAGTTAGACGATCCCTATAGTTTTTCAACAAAAAATTCTTTTTGTATTTGGTTTAGTAATAATCCTAATAGTGCCATGCCAAAAAAAATTAAAGATATTTTGGAAGAAAGAGCCAAACAAAATGCGCCAGGAGTAACAAAATTAGTTTACAGCCGAGCTTGTTTGACCAGGAGAGAAAATACTAATTTCGTTCAGTGGGCAAAAGAGAAAGGTATTACATTATTAGATCTTGATGAGTTAAAATGTCAGGGTGAGGATTTAGAGTTATGGAATTTGGCACAGACCGAGTTAAAGGCGATGCGTGAAGGTAAAGGAGGGAATCCTGCTGCTGCCTCTGATCTGGTGCGATGGATATCAGATGTCATAGGAGATGTTCCCATAGCCTACGTTGATGCCGATATGCCAATGCTTACTGGTAATAAAAGCATTAAGTCTGAAGAGGTTTATGCGGGACATCCTGTGCTATTAAATATGGGATCTGCATTGGTTAAAGATGGGGTTAATTTGCCCATGGAAAATGTTGCATTTAATACGGATATTATCAATTTCACTGGTGAATGTAAGGATAGAAGTATTGCCATTAAACGGATTGCACAATCGCTGATTGGCAACTACCTCCATGTTACAGAGCGGATTTCTAAGAGTGGTAATCCAGAACTCAAGAGACTTGGCCTGATGCCAGGCTACCATCAGCTTTTGAAAGATTGTGAAGAAAACAACAACAACTTGTCTCTACCGATGTTACGAAAAGCATTGACACAGGCTCACAGTAATTTGAGTTCTTATGTAAGATTTATTGGAGTACAGCGATTTGCTGAAATGGTTGGTGCACCAGAGGATGCCCCATTATTCCAGGAAGCATTGCAACAAGGTAATACCATTGTCTTAACAAATGCATTAGTGGCTTATTTAGTTCATGGTATGGATAACGTATCAAGATTAAACTCATCTGAAAAAGAGAATTTAATTAAGAAATATTTGGGCACTCAGCTTTCTTTATTATACAAACCCTTGGTGATGGAGTTCTCTGGGCCCAGTGCAGTAACTCGTGAAATACTACCGCTATTACCTACTGGTGAACCAGCACGTTATATTGAAAACCTCAAACAACCTGATGCACAAATTTTACGTGTATTGCAAGCGCATGCCTGTGTGGCTGGGAAGACTAATTTTACTTCCGATAATATTCCAAATTGGATAACTTCCTCAGAAGAAGTTGAGCGTACACAATCCCTGCGAACGGACGGCTTGAGTTGGATGCCTAGTGAGCAAGCACGATTATCAAAATAAGTTTAATTGAATAAGTATAATTTCTATTAAAAAACTCATAATCCTTGGATTAGATAGTCTTGTAATCCAAGGAAGTTCTCCTCATAACCCTTTAATCTCTATCAGCGGGCTCGGTTGGTTGAAGTTTGATAACCTAGGGTTGTATACTGGATTTCATTGCAAATAATCAGTGTACTGTATAGGGAGTACTGCTATTATGTCAAAATGGATTTTATTATCGGGCTCACTTTTTTTCTTCTTATTCTCTTTAAGTGTTCACTCCAATTCTTTTGATAAAGATCAGTTAGTGCAAAGATGCCAGATTCTTCATGAGGGATTAAAGGAGTTGGAATCTCACCAATACAAGGGGATATGTCGGCATAAACTGGCATTAGCTGCAAATAAGATATTCTCTGCAAAAGTTAGAATTGTTTATGAGAATTACAAAGGCGCTAAACAAGATCTTTCCGTATCAATGAATAATTTGAAATTTGCAGAAGATATTTCTTGTGTTTTTAAGTCAGAGATTACCAAGGCCAGAATGGAAGCCCGGGAAATTCAGCGTGAGCTGAACTAAATAGCGGAATGTAATGGTTATCAAATTATAGAAATAATATACAAGTCCTGACCTTATATCATGAGGCGGCAACTAATATGTTGGAAACTCTGTGAGTTGCCTCAGCTAAAAAATCCTTGATTTCCATTAATGAACCTAATTGATAGAACTGTTGCAGTTGTTGTTCGTTCAGTTGCTTTTTGAAGTAATAGCGGACCAGAGACTTGCTTTGCAGTACCGCTTTATGCTCGTTTTCAAGGCATGATAATCCTTCGAGGTGGAGCATAAACAGGTTTAATTTCTCGTCAAAAGCGACATCATTTGTTTCCAGATTCAATAAATCTCGATATAGCCAGGGTTTGCCTGTACCTGCTCGAGAAATCATAAAACCATCGCACACGCTGATTTCCAAGGCCTTTCTTAAGCTGGATATATTGCTAATATCACCATTCACAATGACTGGTATATTGACAGCATTCTTGATATTTGCAATATGCTGCCAATTGCATGGAATATCATAATCTTCTGTCCATCGCCTGCCATGTACTATCAGGGCATGAGCACCAGCGTCCTCTATTTGTTTGGCTAAGGTTAAATCCTTTTCATTGTTTTGAATGCGTATTTTAATAGTCAGCGGAATGCTGATCGCTGCGCGTACCCTGGAGATAATGGCAATCAATTTTTGTGGATCTTCCAATAAAGCGCTACCGGCTCCCTTTTTACGAATTTTGCTTTTAGGGCAGCCGCAATTAATGTCAATTAGATCCGCACCCAGTGATTGCAGTTTAGCTGCTGCTTCTGCAAGGACATGTGGCTCATTTCCGGAGATTTGGTAAGCCAGGAGTTTTTCTGTGGGAGCTCTATAAATATACCGGGATTGAGAGGAGTGTTTATGAAGAATGTCGATGGCAGAACACATTTCAGAAACGCAATAAGCAGGCGGTGTATAAATATTGAATAGATCTCTGAAAGGGGCGCAACTGTATCCTGCCAAAGGTCCTTGAATCAGTCGATGAGGGAGGGTTAAAGAGCCGATTTGCAAGGGGCTGTTAATAAAAGTGTGCATCAATGGAATTAAAGGATATAATCGCTTTTTATTTTAACATGATTCATCATGAAGAACCAGAAAAAAGGGAGAGGCTTCCACAACATGGACAGGAGGTATTTATCACCTTTGGAGCTGCTTAGTATTGCTACACAACATGCCTATGCTGCAGATTATATGTTGCAGCAAATTTCCAATGGAATGTATCGAGGTGGGGAGACCATCGAGGTTTTGTCTCCAATCACTTCACTAATGTACGTTGCTTTTCAGCTAACCTTCAAAGCTTATTGTTTGCATGATCACAGGCCAATAAAGGAATATAAAAATCTAATGGAATTGGTTGAGTTGAATAGTCATCTTGGTTTATCCAGCAATGATATTTTTCTTTTAAAAACTTTATCAAGACAGCAAGTGTTTAATAAAGGCGTAGATTATGACCTTTGGGAAAATCAGCAACAATTGCATGTGTTTTGTGAGGAAATTATTTCATTGTATGAGAGAGTACAGTCGATGATGCCTCTGGAGTTGCAAAGTGACTATCTGGAATGACCGGTTGAATTAGCGCCCTGTTAAGTGCCTATGCTTTGGTTTCCTCCTGTTATGCATGGCTCAGGATGCACTAAGAACCTATCAAAATGATTTTTTTTTATCCAAAATAGGCTCATTCTACTTGGCATCCCAATGGATTCAAGTTAGGATATTATTTTTTTAAAAGGGTAATTGTCATGGAGCAACTAGACGATACAGTCGCAGATAATGTGCAACAAAAAATACTACAGTTAAGTCGTTACCTTAATTCGCGTATTTTGGGTCAAAAAGATTTGATCTCTCGTCTGTTGATTGCTTTGCTAGCAGATGGCCACTTGTTGGTTGAAGGAGCCCCAGGTTTAGCAAAAACCAGAGCCGTTAAAGAGTTGTCAGACGTAGTTGAAGGTGATTTCCATCGTATTCAATTCACACCTGATCTGCTGCCTGGCGATTTAACTGGTACAGACGTCTATCATCCGCAAAATGGTTCTTTTGTCTTTCAGCCAGGTCCTATATTCCATCATCTTATCCTGGCAGATGAGATTAACCGCGCTCCTGCCAAAGTACAGTCAGCCTTGCTTGAAGCAATGGCAGAAAGGCAAGTCACTATTGGAGGAAAAACCTATCCTCTGCCGGAATTGTTTCTGGTCATGGCAACTCAAAATCCCATAGAACAAGAAGGGACTTACCCTTTACCAGAGGCCCAATTGGACCGATTTTTAATGTATGTGAAAATTAGCTACCCTGATGCAAAAGTAGAACATGACATTTTAACTTTGGCACGAAAAGAGGCACTGGGTAATTCAATGGAAAATCAAATCAAAGTGACAAAATTATCCCAAAAAACTTTATTTGAAGCCCGAAGACAGGTATTGAAGGTACATACCAGTGAAGCGCTTGAAAGTTATCTAGTTCAGTTGGTGGTTGCTACCCGCAATCCCGGAGTATATAGCGATGAAATGGGCCGTTGGTTGCGTTTTGGCGCAAGCCCACGTGCTACTATCGCACTGGATCGTTGTTCCAAAGCTCATGCCTGGCTTGCAGGTAGAGATTATGTGACTCCCGATGATATACATGTTATCGCTCATGATGTACTGCGCCACAGGATTTTGTTAAGTTTTGAAGCAGAAGCAGAGGGCATTAGCAGCGATGACTTTATCGATTCTTTATTACGTTTAGTCGCCATCCCTTAGAGGTTTTTTATGACTGAAGGAGTTGTAGCTGAGTTAAGCGAATTAATCGATTTAAGACGGTATGTTCATTCCGTTCATTACAAGCCGCAAGGAAGAGCGTTGCGTTCTGGAAACCATATTTCCAAATTTCGTGGACGAGGGATGGATTTTGCGGAAGTAAGAAATTATCAGGCTGGTGATGAAATCCGTCATATGGAATGGCGTGTTACCGCCCGCACAGGGAGGCCTCATGTTAAAATCTATCAGGAAGAACGGGAAAGACCAGTAGTTCTACTCGTAGATTTTAACCCCTCCATGGTTTTTGGTACCAAGATAGCATTTAAATCAGTGGTTGCTGCACGACTGGCCTCTCTTTTAGCATGGACTGTGATAAAGCAAGGAGACCGTGTAGGAGGATTCTTTTTTTCAGCTACGGAACACAGTGAATTTATTCCGCGCGGACGAGATTCAGGAGTACTCCCCTTATTGGCTTCTTTAAGCCGATACACAGATCAAACGGAAGCTCAGCGAGAAGAAAAACCACGCATGTTAAGTGATGCCTTAATGAGGTTGCGTCGTGTCATTCGGCCTGGAAGTATACTTGTTTTGATTAGTGATTTTTATTCTATGGATGCAGAGTGCGAGAAGCATTTAAATCGCTTGCGAGGCCATAATGACATATTGGCCTATCATATTTGTGACAGAATTGAACTGGCTCCTCCAAAGCCACAGCAATATGCCATTAGCGATGGTAAACGGGAAATCCTTTTAGACACCGGTCTGGAAACTGTTAACACAGCTTATCAGCTCTATTGCCAGCAGAGAATTAATCGATTAAATGAGCAATTTAAGCGGCTGCAAATTCAATATGTCCAGGTAACGGCTGATACTAATCTCACTCAATTGGTGCGCTTGACTTTTCCACGGAGGACTCGTGGCTAAAGCAGAACCATTAGCTCAATTACGAGATATTCATTTGCCTGATCCTGTTGGTTGGTGGCCTCTTGCGCCAGGGTGGTATGGTTTAATGATTCTTATTGTTGTTTTAATAGCAGGTGCTGCCTATTTCATCTATAAAAGACATGTTAATGCATTACCCAAGAAACAAGCCTTGGGTTTATTAACAATCTACAAAGAACAGTATGAAAAAGATAAAAACACTCAACTGGCCAGTGCCCGTGTTTCTGAATTGTTAAAGCGAGTTGCCTTGGTTTATTATCCCAGAGCAGAAGTTGCCAGTATGCATGGCGAAGCATGGCTTGAATTTTTAAACCATACTGGCAAGGGAATTGATTTTACTCCGGTTAAATCGATGCTATTGGATTCACCCTATAAATCATCAGACACGCTGAATTTAAATCCTTTAATTACTCGTGCAGAGAAATGGATTAAACAAAGGGGGGCGCCATGTTCGAATTAGCTACCCCATGGGCCTTGTTACTCATCCCTGTTCCTGTGTTTCTCTGGTATTTGTTACCGCGGGCAAAAGTAAAATTACCTGCCGCGTTGAAAGTTCCTTTTTTTGAGGCAATGGCAGGTATTGTTGAACAAGAGAAGCGGTTAATCTCGGCCAAATCGCTGCTATTAATTCCTGTTGTAGTTTGGTTATTGCTGGTTATCGCCCTGTCTGGCCCACGCTGGGTTGGTGAGCCAAAACCTGTGACACGGGAAGGATATAATATCATGATGGTATTGGACCTTTCAGGCAGCATGGAAATTACGGATATGTTATTACATGGCCGACCAGTCAGTCGTTTGCTCGTCGTGAAAAGGGCTGCAGAACAATTTGTTGAAGACAGAGTTGGAGATAGAATTGGTTTGATTCTGTTTGGTACTCGAGCTTATTTGCAAACACCATTAACCTATGACAGGCATAGCGTATTAATGAGGATAGACGATGCAACTGCCGGTCTTGCGGGTAAGACCACTTCTATTGGTGATGCAGTAGGTTTAGCGGTCAAAAGGTTACAAGATGTTCCCTCAAAAGGAAGGGTTATTATTTTGCTGACGGACGGAGCGAACAATTCTGGCGTATTAGCTCCCTTAAAAGCGGCAGAATTAGCCAAGCAAGATGGAATCAAAATCTATACCATAGGTTTAGGTTCGGAAGCAGATCCAAGAGCATTAACCGGTGATTTTTTTGCACCTAACCTTTCCGCGGAACTGGATGAAAAGACCTTGGAAGAAATGGCGAAAATGACAGGTGGTCGTTACTTCAGGGCGACCGATCCTGAGTCTTTACAATCCATATACCAAACCATCAATCAATTAGAAACCGTGAAGCAAGAACAGGCATCTGTTCGACCTCAAAAAGAATATTATCCCTGGTTCGTTGCTTTTGCTTTGTTGCTATGTTTTTATTGGTTGATTAGCAATGTGAATTTATTTATGTACTTAAGATCTTTTTTAAAAGTAGAGAGGGGCTTAAGTCATGATAGCTGAGTTTCATTTTTTAAGGCCATGGTGGTTATTGATGATAGTGCCTTTGCTTGTGTTGGCAGCAATTTATTGGCAGCAAAAACCAAAATTACATGCCTGGGAAGCGGTATGTGATCCCCATCTTCTGGAGCATTTGTTACAAAGTAAAAGTCAGAGTAAACGTACCTTATCCTTGCTATTCCTATTTTTTAGTATTTTATTTATGATTTTGAGTATTTCTGGACCAACCTGGTATAAACTGTCTCAATCCACTTTCAAGCCAATTCAACCAAGAGTTTTGCTATTGGATATGTCAGACAAAATGATGCTCGGGGATTTATCGCCAAATCGCCTCAGTCGGGCCAAATTCAAATTACATGATTTATTTACTCGGAAGGATGTAGGGCAGTTTGGTTTGATTGTTTTTACAGGTGAGCCTTTTGTTGTATCCCCGTTAACAGACGATGGTCAAACGATATCTTCCTTATTGTCAACTTTGACACCTGATATCATGCCTGTTGGCGGGTATAATTTGGACAGTGCTTTGGAAGAGGCTAGCCAATTAATTAAGCAAGCAGGCTATGATCATGGTGAAATTTTAGTTTTAACTGCCGAAACCCCTTCCTCAAGCGCTATTGAAAAAGCAAAAAAGCTGGCTGAATCAGGCATCTTCTCTTCAATCATGCCAATTAGAGCCGATAAAAATTTGAACCCCTTATTTCAACGCTTCGCAAATGCAGGAGATGGATACTTATTGGCATACTCCCCTGATTCAAGTGATTTGGAAAGGTGGTTGAACGCCTCTCAAGGTAAAGAAAAGTTTGCTCTTGAAAAAAATGAGGACATCCCATTATGGCGTGATGAAGGCCGTTGGTTTTTAATTCCCGCATTGCTTTTATTATTACCCGTATTTCAGCGAGGTTGGATGCAAAGGGTGACCGTATGATGTGGCGGGTTTTAGCTATTGTGGCAGTTTCATTAATATCGAATCAACTTAAGGCATTTAGTTGGTCTGATTTATGGTTTACTCCCGATCAACAAGCTCAACATTTGATGGAAAAGGGGCAATTTGTAAAAGCTAAAGATATTTTTGAGCGCAATGATTGGGCTGCAAGTGCTGCATACAGAGCTGGGGATTACGAGCAGGCCGCGAAATTATTTAATGAGTTAAAAACAGAACAGGGCTACTATAATCAAGGAAATGCTTTAGCGCACCTGGGAAAATATGAGGAAGCAATACGGTCATACGATAAAGCCTTGGCATTGAATCCAAATAATCAGGATGCCCTATATAATCGAAAATTAATCAGCGAATTGTTGAAGAAAGATAAAGAAAAGAAGAAAAACCAGAATCAACAAAATCAGGACAAGCAGAACAAAGATCAACAGAACCAAAATCAACAAAATCAGGACAAGCAGAACAAAGATCAACAGAACCAGAATCAACAAAATCAGGACAAGCAGAACAAAGATCAACAGAACCAGAATCAGCAAAATCAGGACAAGCAGAACAAAGATCAACAAAACCAGAATCAGCAAAATCAGGACAAGCAGAACAAAGATCAACAAAACAAGGCTGAGCAGAATAAAGATCAAAATAAAAAGAATGACAAACAAGAGGGAGAAATTCAGTCGGGGTCGAATCAGGAGAAACAACTTGCCAAAGAGCAATGGTTGAGGTTAATACCTGATGATCCGGGTGGATTAATGAGAGAAAAATTTTTACGTGATCATTTACGTAGAGAGCGTGGGTGGTACCAATGAAGAAATTAATGCTATGGGTTCTATTGAGTTTATTTTCATCATTATCTTTTGCAGAAATCAAAGTTGAGCTTGAGCCTTCACAAGTCACTATGGGAGAAACCTTTAAATTATCCATTACCCAAGAAGATCAACAGGGGGGAGGAGTTCCCGATCTGACTGAATTGCAAAAGGATTTTGTGATTTTGGGAACAGAAAGGCATGTAAACTATTCCATTATTAATGGGCAGGCGCAATCGCAAAGTCAATGGATTGTACTCTTGAGAGCCCTAAAGCCAGGCATTTTTACTATTCCCCCAATAAAAGTAGGTCTTGAACAAAGTCTTCCCGTCACTATCAATGTTCAGGACAGCGCCAAAACACAGGCTTTGCCTGATGACTCTATTCAAAAGCAGGACGTTTTTCTGACGGCTGAAGTGAATAAGAAAAAACCTTATGTTAATCAACAAATTATTTATACGGTCAAATTATACAATAGCAAACGACTGTTAGATGCTGATTATCAAGGTCCAAAAGTTGATGATGCCTTGTTGATTCCGTTAGGGGATACGAAACGTTACCATGCTGTTCATAACAATATTAATTATGTTGTTGAAGAGCAAACTTATGCAATATATCCGCAAAAAAGTGGCTCTTTGAAAATCCTATCACCGACTTTTAATGCTCTTGTTTATGATTATAACCCCCAACGTATCAAAGCGACAGATAAAACGATAAATTTAACTATCAAACCAATCCCTAAACAGTATCAAGGTAAACTATGGTTGCCGGCAAAGCAAGTCAAGTTATCCGAGCAATACGAAAACAGCAATCAGACTCTTAGTCAAGGAAGCACTTTAACACGTACAGTGACCTTGGAAGGAATAGGCATTCCAGCTCAATTATTACCTTCTCTTGCCTTTGATGAAACCAATTTCTTTAGCGTTTATCCAGAGAAAGGAGCTGAACGCAATCAGGTGAAACAAGGTGATCTGATTGGCAGTGTTGAAATCAAGGTCACTTATTTATTCAATAAAGCAGGTAAAACGACAATACCCGAATTGCGTCTTCCCTGGTTTAATACTGAAACAGGTAAAGAAGAAATCGCTGTTTTACCTCCAAGAAGTTTAGATATTATCCCTTCAACTTCCGTCAAGACAAATACCGCGAACCCTCAAGTGACCGATAAAGAAATTACAGGAGGCAGTCAATCAGTGCCAGCTTCTGAGTCGGTTTCCAATGAATCAGGACGTTGGGCTGTGGGACTAGCAATATTTTTTGGTTTGGCCTGGTTAATCACTTTAAGTTTATGGGTATGGCAAAGACGACCAAGAGATTCATCCAGCAAAAAGGAGTATAAAAAAGCGTTGGATGCTTTAAATAAAGCTTGTAATGAATGTAATCCCAAAAAAGCTCGTGATGCGGTTTTAAAATGGGCCTCTATACAATGGCCTGATGCTCCAATGCTTAACTTAACTGATTTAGCACAATTGGTAAGAGACGCGCATTTAAAGAAACAATTGCATCTGCTTTCGCAAGTATTGTACCGAAGTCAGGAAAAAACGTTATGGCGTGGGGATGAATTATTACGAGCGGTGCATGCAGTGAAACGTAACGAATCTGTGAAAAAACGAAAAAGCAGCAATTTACCTCCAATTAATCCATTTTAGAAATGAAATTTATAGAAAGGAATAGTCTTTGTCTGTTATTCCTTTACTGTCAATGGGGACAACTTATTGACAGGATGCTCCCAATCTCTTCGGGTAAAAAATTTTTAGCCTTGACCTTGGGGTTTTTCGTCCTGATTTATACCGCTTTTTGCTGCTAGTCACGAGACTCTTGTCTGATTGGATGCGTCATAATTTAGTAAATCAGAAGTATCGCAGTTGGGATAAGCTCTTCAGACGATTTGGCTAACAAACAGCTATAATGTTATTGATAACCTGGTAAAGAGTAATGCTCTCCCTTTATAAAGCTATCTGGCTATTGTAGGAATTGAGTATGCATGTTAATGAGTACATCCATTATGATGTGCATGAGCTCGCTAAACTCATCAAAGATCAACAGGTTAGCGTTGAGGAAGTTTTGCAGTGTGCACAAGAGCGCCTTTATGAAGTAAATCCTTCATTAAATGCCATAGTTACAGATTGTTTTGAATATGCGCATCAATGCATTGGGAAAATGAGAGGTAATGAACCCTATTATGGAGTCCCTCTATTAGTCAAAGATCTGGGGCATGCGATAGAGGGTATTAGACTAACCGAGGGATCAAGGTTTTTTGCCAATAATCTGGCTGAAACGAACAGTGATTTAATTAATAAATTGATTACCTTGGGTTTTGTTCCTTTTGCAAAAACAAATACCTCAGAATTAGGTCTTTCCTGTGTTACTGAATCCTACTTATTTGGACCTTGCAGAAATCCTTTTGATACTAACAGAACTGCAGGAGGGTCTTCTGGTGGGTCTGCCGCTGCCATAGTGGCAGGTATAGCACCTATAGCCACGGCAAGTGATGGTGGTGGGTCGATTCGTATTCCAGCGGCTTGTTGTGGTTTGTTTGGATTTAAACCAACGTCAGGTTTGATTCCCTCAGGTCCATGGGTTGATGAGTCGTGGTCCGGGATGGCTACCGGCTTTATACTCACTCGCTCCATTAATGATGCTATCGCTTTGTTTAAAAATTTAATAAACCCAATACGACTTAACATGCTATCGAGAAAGAAAAAAAAATTGCTCATTACTGAACTGAAAGGCGCTTTTGCCGAGGTGCCAATTGCAAAGGAATGCCAGGACGCAGTTGAGAAAATAAAAGAAATCCTAAAAAATTCAGGCCACAGATTAAATGAAGTGCACTTGCCATTAGATCTACAAGCTATAAGCTCATGTGCCCATACTTTAATTGCAGCAAATACGTATACAAAAGTAAAAATTCAAGAACAACTCAGTGGCAGAAAACCAATGATTAATGAACTGGAACCCATAACATGGGAGTTTTATTACAGGGGAAAAGCGGTTTCCGCTTATGAGTTAATCATTGCCAAAAACAAACTGTACCAATTACTCAGACCTCTGCATCAATTATTGGAAAAAACAGACATTGTATTAACACCTGCGTTAGCTCAATTGCCATTGTTAATAGGCCAACTGCGGACTGATGAGGAATTCAATAACTATCTACAAAAAAAGAAAGAGTTTTCTCCCTTTACTTCCTTATTTAACCAGGGCGGATTACCTGCGATGACTCTACCGGTTATGTTCCAACATCATTTGCCTGTGTCTATCCAGATGGGTGCGGCAAAAGGTAATGATTGGTTATTATTGGAATTGGCTCATGAATTACAGTCTGTGCTGCCAAAAAATCTAGCGCCTGCATCAATTCCTGGATGCTGATTTTTTGTTAGTTTTCATTTATCCATCCTTGTGTTAAGTTAACTGTAGTTTTTCATTAAATTAAGAATAAGTGATTGTTTTTTATAGTTATAGTCGCTTGAATTTTAAATAATCGACAGTCTATGTACCGCTGCTTGTCAGCGGTATCCACCCGGTGCGTTATGGATGCCTCAGACAAGCTGAGGCACGTAGCTGCTTAATTCGTTGTTTAAAAATCAAGTCACTATATTTTTTCGATTTCAGGGCATTTTGCATAGACAGACAGTTAATAGTTCCAGTGTGAGTGGTTGAAGTTAACAAAGGTAAGTTGTAAATCGATTTCACCAAAGAGGATTTCAATGAAGACATTACCATCCAAAGTAATTTTTATAGGAGCAGGCCCTAGTGGTTTATTTGCAGCACGTCGATTAAAGGAAATAGCAAAATTACAAAATAAGAAAGTAGAATGTATATTTCTTGAACGTGAGCCTGTGGTAGGTGGTAAATGCCATACTTATTCTGATTCTGCTTACCCTGAGTTAAAAACGGAGTGGGGAGCAGCATTGGTTGCCCCAAATTATGGCGTTGTTCTTGATGCATTAGCCGAGTATGGCATTGAATTTGAAAAAGTTATGCCAACGGCTTCTGAAACGATAGAAATCAAACAATTATTTGAAAAGGCAAGTTCTTTAGAAAAAATCAGTATGGAAATGAAGTTGTTTGGAGAATTATGGACTTTTAATAGTGACTACGATGTTTATAAAAAGGCAAAGCAGAGTAAAAAAGCACTTCCAGATAAATTGTTAGCCCCTTTTTCTGAATATTGCAAGCTGAACAACATGACGTATTTACCTGTTTTTTTAAAGCCATTTGTGCCTGGATTTGGTTATGGGGATTTAAATTTTTGCCCAGCTTATTGTGTCCTTGAGTACATGGGCAAACTAACCATGCCAGATATTCTTTTGGCTGAACAATTGATTGGCAGACCTTCTCTGTTAGCAATACATGGTGGTTTTCAACTTTTAATGGAGAAAATCGCAGAACAATTTGATGTGCGTGTCAATGCTGCTGTTTCTCAGATTAAGAGAGAAAAAGATAAGGTTACAGTGACTTATGTGCATAACGGTATCAAGCATATCGAAACTGCCGATACTTTGGTTTTAGCGACTTCGCCAAGAAATTGGGAGTCTCTGGGTTTGGATTTAACTGAAGTTGAAAAGAATTGTATAGTGAGTTTGGATTATTATCGCTATCCGGTTGCTGTGTACAAAATCAAGGGGTTGCCACCGCAACAATATTTTTTCACAAAAGCGCTTGAGGAAACAGGTTTTGGACATTTGGCACTTATCACAACCAGGGATAACCGGAGTAATCCTGAAGACGGGCGCTTGTGCACGGTTTATGTCAATTTGCCCCCCAATAACAAGGAATTTAAATTTGATCATGAAGCGCTAAGAAAAGAATTGGAATCAATCCTGGGAGTAACTGATGTCACGGTTGTAAAAGATAAAATCTGGGAAGATTACATGTCAACTCTTCCCTGGGACTTGCGGTTGCAACTGGATAAAGAACAGCAGCGCACCAATACCATGTATTTGGGCTCTTATGCTCTGGGAAGTTTTGAAGACGTAGCCTGTGTGGCCAATAAGGCAACCGATGCCATGACGGAAATGTATACTCCGATTATGAACTATGAAGAAGATTTCAGTTGGAAAAATGTGAATAGGGCCTGGCAGTTTTTTACTTCACCAACGAAATCGCCACTGACATCGTTGGAGAAGCCTGTAATGTTGGATGATCACTGTAACAGGCCTTAGATAATAAGATAAAAGTGGTACATTTATCGAAGATATTGTACATAATGCTCGCTATTTGTAGAATAGTGTATTATAATTATAATTACTTGTTCTATGAGCATTATTGGTTAAAATCTTGTTTTTCGACAAACTCCTTCCTTATCCTTACCTTGGTCGTGAATTTCTCTCGATAATTACATTGTATTTTTTCTCTTATCGCTCGTTACAAGTGTTTGTTTAATTTTATTTGGAACTTTGAAATGTCTGTGAAAGAAACTGGCCACGTTAAGTGGTTTAATGATGATAAAGGTTATGGCTTCATTAGTCGTGATAATGGTCAAGACGATGTATTTGTACACTTCCGCTCTATCGTTAGCAGCGCCGGGCGCAAAACTTTGTTAGAGGGACAACGTGTGGAATTTCTTGTTACTAAGGGAGCTAAAGGTTTGCAAGCAGAAGAAGTAACTGCTATATAATCCCGTATTCACTGAATTACCTTCCTTTATTGTTTGTCTCAAAACAACAAAAAGGAAGGTGGTTTTTTTAATGCCAATAAATCGCATTAATTTTTTCAATTATGTTTCACTTTTTCTCTTAAGAATTTGTACTGAGACCTGCTTGGTATAAAAGCTGGCAGTAAGATAACGGTATTCCACTTTATTTTCTTTTACCCATTCTTGAAACGCTTTAAATTCATCCTGACGCCAATTGGTATTACCAATGTATTCGTCGAATACTATGATAGTACCTGGAACAATCTGGGAATTTAATTCGTTGAACACTAATTTAGTGGAAGAATAGAGATCACAATCGATATTCATAAAAGCGATAGGTTCGCGGTGATTTTTTTTAAAATCGGGCAAAGTCTCATTAAACCATCCCGCGATTAGAGCGACATTATTTGCCAGGGATGGAATTTTACCGTAGGTGGAATAGGAACCAGCTTTTTCGTGGTGCCAATCTTCGGGTAAACCTTGAAAACTGTCGAATCCAAAAATTTTGCGTTTGGGAAAGAGCTCGGCAATATGGGAAATGGAATAGCCAAATCGTACTCCAAACTCCAGTATTAAGCCTTTAGAAGAAACCTGTGGCGCTAATAAATCAAATGTTTGATAAGTTGTCCCGCTACATAGCAAATTCTTGTCCGAATGTTTATGAAGATAATCAGCCGCATCGATGAGATCAAAGCGTTTGAAAGAGCGATAAGTTTCTATAGGTGTCTTGTTTAAGCCATCGAGGATATCAATAGCAATTCGCTGGCAGCAAAAATAATCATTGGCTGGTATTCGTTGAATTGCCCTGTCTAAAAGAGCCTTTACTGCTTTTTTATCATTTAAAGCCAGATATACCGCATGAAGTAAAATGGTTATGTGTCCATCCTTGTCTGTTTCTTCAAGCGGTTCAAGTAAGAAGCGTGCCTCCTCAATTTTATTGAGATCAAGCAAAATAATTGCTCTTGCCCAACTTGTTTTGGGAGTATTGAACTGATTTACGTACGGGAATATGGAGTATGCTTCTTTTACCCTTCCTTGTTGCCTTAGAGCATAAAGGTAATAGGCGAGGCTTTCGCCATCCATTTCTTCAATTTTAAATGATTCAAAAAGCTTGCAGGCTGAAAAGGAATAATTAGCGTGGGCCAGAGTTTTTGCCGTCATTAATCCTATATCTGTTTTGAATTCACTGAATAAATAAGCTTGCCAGTACATAGCAGCTGCTTGTATGGCTTTACCCATGCGCAGCAAAACGGTTCCCTTTTGATAATAAGCACCAGAAAACTGAGAATTTATGGCCAAAGCTTCCTCATAAAATTTTAAGGCAAGTGGCAGATCCCCTTTTTCTAAAGCTTTGTCTCCCTCGGATTTAATCTCTACAGGATCTTGTTGGGTCATTTGTTTTCTCCGTTACCTACCTCTATATTAGTATTTTTTTATTGGAAATGGAGTTGTATGCAAAAAATCTTTATTAATCAATTTCATGAAAAAATAATTGCTGGCATTCATATCAGACTAGGGTATAATGAGCATACCAAAGACAAGCCAGGATGTCTTAATGATAAAACCAATCACCCTGCTTTTGCTTTTTTGTTCTTTCAGTGTTAATGCCTCAATTCTCGTCAATGGTACTTTCGAAGCAACAAAATCATGCCCTGCTTTCCTTTCCAAGAATCGTAAGTCAAATCCTGATAATTTAATGGTTGAGCCTAACCAGAAATATCAATTAAAAGAAATTAATAAAACCAAACCGGATTGGTTGCGTATACAATTTTCAGACAATCAACCTAATCTGCGCTGGGTGAGTGTTGATTGCGGGATCATTGAATACACTGAGCGTCCAAAAGCGAGCTGTGATCTTACTCCCGGGATGGCTGATTCTTATGTGTTGGCTTTAAGCTCACAGCCAGGTTTTTGTGAAACTTATGGGTATGAAATAGGTAAACCAGAGTGTTTGAAATTAACAAAGACAGCCTATCAGGCTAATCATTTGATCCTGCATGGATTATGGCCTAATCAGGAAGCTTGCGGCCAAAATTATGGCTATTGTGGAATACGCCCTCGAACAAACCATTGCGATTACTTACCGCTGGATTTATCGTCTGATGTTGCTCAAAATTTAAAGAAACTAATGCCGAGCTACAATTATGGCAGTTGCCTGGAGCGCCATGAATGGAACAAACATGGAAGTTGTCAGGATTTAAGCACAGACAGTTATTTTACTTTGGCTATGCGCTTAACTGCTGAAGTTAATAACACAGCGTTTGGCCAATATCTTACAGCCCATCGTGGTGATACAGTAAAGTTGGTTACATTGCGTGAATTCATTAAAAGATCTTTTGGGGAAAACAACGCAGGGAAAGTAACTTTAAGTTGCAAGAATGGGATCTTGGTGGATATTTATGTTCAATTACCTGCTCTCCTACCCTTTAATGAGTCTATAGAGTCTTTGGTTGATAAAGCCAGTCATTCGCAGCACCATGATTACTGTAATAGCAATGTCACCATTTCTGATTTTAGTAATGAAAAATGGTTATAAGCGTTTGTATTGCGGATATGAATCTTTTACAAAATATCTTTAAAAACACCATTGCCTTGTTTCCTTCTAGGGAGACTGCCTTGCACATTGTCAAAACTTCCTCTAATGTAGAGAGATTATTGATATAGGAATTAAGATTATGCTAAAGCGGTGCTACTTATTGATTTTACTTATCTTTGTATTGGCAAGCTGCGCCCATCATAAACCTCAAACACCTCCGGCGGAGGTTAAAAAATCAGGTAGCAGTACACGGCAGTTTCGCCAAGTGTCATCGTTCAATCAAATCGTAGTTCAGGGACGACTCAATGTTAATTTGCATACCGGATATAATAAACCGGAAGTCATGTTAAGAGGTGATCCCAGAGATTTGGTTCAAGTAAGAACAGTAGTAAAACAAAATACACTCTATGTATCATTGGGGCAAGGATACCCGGATTATGGGGCTGTGACTGTGGATATTAAAACCAAATTCCTAAACCGCTTCCGCTATGAGGGCGCTGGGGTTGTGACAGGGAATAATTTACGCACCAGTTATTTGGATTTGTATTTGGCGAATGAAGGTAGCACCAGGCTGGCAGGAAACATTGGGTTACAAAAACTGGAGGCAGTCGGTAATGGTGTGACACAAATCAATGGTGTATCCAGCAGGAATCTGCAAATCGTATTGAAAGGGGATCCCAAAGTACTGATATCTGGTTTTGTCAATCTCAGACAGCTTGATATGTATGGGAAGGGTACATTAAGTTTATATTGGATAAAAAGTGATACTTTAACCATTAGAGCAAAAAAGGCAGCCAAAATTCAATTGGCTGGAATTGTAAATCGGTTGGATGTCGAATTATGGGATTTTGCTCAATTTAAGGGAAAATATTTACGAGCGCAACGTAGTTTTGTGAAAACCCATGATAAATCCATGGCGGAAATTTCTGCTGTTAATCATCAAAGCAGCCTTGCTACTGATGCCAGCGATATTTACTATTATAACTTATCAAAAACTCGGGCTGATTTCATGGCATTTAATGGCTCAGTGCTGGATATGCGTGAATGGAGCCAATCTGATCTAAAAGATTTTGATAGGTACAATAAGCAGTTTCCCTAGCATTTATTTAGGATAAAAGAGCTAAATTCATTAGGGTAAATCTTTGGTGAATTTAGCTCTTTATAGTTACAGTCGAAACGGAATTCCAATGTTTACTTCAAATCCTTCTTCATCGGATGTGAATGGGTAATTAGGAGTATCTTCCATCATCTTATTAAGGAAAGAGGGGGATACATCCTCGTAGGACTCTTCATCACTATAATTTCCAATGATTAACAACGAAGCTAACCCTTTAAGGAAAATAACGATTTTAGAGGCATTTAGGTTATCATTTTTTAATGAGGCATTATAAAAAAGCATGTTTAATTCCCAAAGAACAAAATGAGTTGTTAAAATACATTGATTTTTTTTCTTATTCAATATTTAAGTTTTATAATGGATGCAAGCTCAAACATCACATGGTTTAATTAATTACAAATCAATTATGGCAATTTTTTATTTCCATTCATTTGCTTTTATTAATACAATCAATAATTTCATTGAGATCATTGTCTAGTGGCAATACGTGAGCAGAATTTTTTAACCAATGTATTTTGACATTGGGTAAATCACAAAATAGTTGTTCTACTTGTTGAGAAGAAACTACTTGATCATGAGTCCCAAGAAAAAGATCTGCCGGGCAAGTTGGGGGGAGCCATTCATATTTCTGAGCCAAGGTTAGCATTTCAATGATTGTGGCAATGGGGAGTTTTCTATAAGCGATTTCAGCATGCTCGTCTGTGACAAGATTCCCAGCGGCGTTGCGAAGTTGACGAAATCCCAAGCACTTAAGAATCTGGGCTAACTTCAGCATGGCATTAATTCGCATGTGTAATTTTAATGCAGGAGCCAAAAGAAAGAGGTGGTTGATACTAAAGGATTGACTTAGTTGGCAGGCTAATAATCCTCCTAGGGATAACCCTAAAATATCAACTTTCTGATATTGATTTATTAGTACTTGACAGGCGTTTGTTGCTGATTGAAGCCAATCAGTCGCTGTGGACTTTGAAAAGGCTTCTATACTTTCGGCGTGCCCAGCCAATACAGGACAAAGGATGGCATCATAATTTTTTAAATTGGGAATCAGATATCGGTAAACTGCCGGTGAAGAAGAAAAACCATGCAATACCAGTAGCGCTCGCTCTTTGCCCTTGCCACGTTGATTGATTGGAGCAAGGAGATTTGCATCTTCCGACTGCAATTCACTGAGATGTTTGCCGCGGCGCATATACCGAAAATCATTAATTTTCATAAAGTAATTCATTTTTCATTGTCATGCCATGTATTTGTATAATAATTGACTTGATTGGGAGCCAATACACTTTCCAAGAAGCAAGTGTATTATCAAACATAAAAATGTAAAAGTTATAATTGTATTAGTTTAATTTTAGTATAAGTATTATGCTATTTTTATTTGTCGTAAAAGACTGGAGTCTGTTGATAATTCGAGCCAGAACTTACGTCCCTCGCCTTGTGCGCAGGAGCCTTGATATCGTGGATAAGCCACGGCACATTGGCATTTTGGATTGAATTGCCAACAGACCGAAAGTGTAAACCCTTTTTATCTTATTCGGGGGCAACAGTCTTTTTCAAAATATGTAAAGACACTGTTTTAATGGAAATTGCCAACAATCAATATTAATAATTACTTTTAGCTATAGAATTATAGAGATGACTTTAATTTAGTAAAATTTTTGTAAATTATTATATCACATTGTCTTTAATTATATCATTTGTTTTACTATATTAAGTAGCAGATAAAAAATATATTCCTGGATAGATAATCTGGAAAAGTAACCTCGGACAAAATCCTGATGAGGTACTATAATTTAGATATCAATAGATAGGGTAAATTAACATGGCAGAAACCCCAAAACCCAAATCACAGACGCCAACACCAAAACCGAAGCCTAAACCAACGGATGATCAACCTGTTGAGCCCGGTCCTCAACAAAGTACACTGGGGAAAGTAGGCAGTGTAATCGGAGGGCTTGCTAAAAAAGGGCTTGGCAAATTAGCTGACAATATAGGTAAGCAATTTGGCGCAAATGCCCCTCAACCTGGTGCTGAAAATAAACCTGCGGAAGGACAAAAATCAGGTAATGACAAAAAAGATCCGGAAATGGAAATGCTGGAAAGGTATATGCAATTGGTTGAGCAATGGCAAGGTGTTATCAACAAGCCATTTTACTGGGTGGGTGGCAAAATATCAGCCGGTGCCAGTTTTCTGGTAGATAAAGCAGTGGAAGGGATTAAAAATGCACTGTCTGATTCTGAAACACCTAAACCAAGCCCCAACTCCTCAACACAACAATCCAGTTCCAGCTCGAATTCTAGTTCGAGTTCCAGCTCCAGTTCTAGTCCCAGTTCTAGCAGTAGTAGCGGCAGCGACAGTCAGTCCTCATCACCGCCAACAGACAGTAGTAGCAGTAGTAGCGGCAGCGACAGTCAGTCCTCATCACCGCCAACAGACAGTAGTAGCAGTAGTAGCGGCAGCGACAGTCAGTCCTCATCACCGCCAACAGACAGTAGTAGCAGTAGTAGCGGCAGCGACAGTCAGTCCTCATCACCGCCAACAGACAGTAGTAGCAGTAGTAGCGGCAGCGACAGTCAGTCCTCATCACCGCCAACAGACAGTAGTAGCAGTAGTAGCGGCAGCGACAGTCAGTCCTCATCACCGCCAACAGACAGTAGTAGCAGCAGTAGCGGCAGCGACAGTCAGTCCTCATCACCGCCAACAGACAGTAGTAGCAGCAGTAGCGGCAGCGACAGTCAGTCCTCATCACCGCCAACAGACAGTAGTAGCAGCAGTAGCAGTAGTAGTGATACTTCATCACAACTGAGTCCGCCTCCAGACTCGAATACAAATACAAGTACGCCAGATCTTGGTAGCCAAACAAAGTATGATGATACGTCCAGCAGTTCTAACAGTGGAAGCGGGCAATCCTCCGGTTCAGGCTCATCTTCTGATGTTCCAACGCCCAGTCAGTCTATGCCTGGATAGATGGTAAAATAGACTGTCCGGGCAGGTGAGTTACCCTTCCAATAATTTGTGGGGCAAACTTTCTATGCGCCCAGCCTGAGTGACAATCACATAGTTCAATTTTCTTTGCAATTCGCTGATGGAATCGGCACCCGCATAGGTAAGGCCAGAGCGCAAGCCTCCCACTATATCAGCAATAATGCCATCAGGATTCTCCTTAAATGGCACTTCAGTCGCAACACCTTCCGCTGTTTTCCATTCATGCATTTGCCCAAGGAATTCTTCCTGTGCTTCTCGGGATGCCATGCCTCGATAGCGTTTGACTTTAGTTCCGTCATCTTTTTGAATGACCTCTCCTGGCGTGGGGGCTGAGCCAGCTAACATGCCGCCTATCATCACAAAATCAGCGCCAAAGGCCAATGCTTTGACGATATCACCCGAGGTTTTGATACCGCCATCAGCAACGATGGAGCGATCAGCACGTGAACAATCCTGAATACAGGTTAGCATCGGAACGCCAAAGCCGGTTTTAATCCGTGTGCTGCATACCGAGCCTCCTCCAATGCCTGCTTTAATAATATCAGCGCCACAAGACGCAAGATAATCTGCTCCGGCATAAGTGGCAACATTACCTGCCATAATACAGCGACTTCCTAATAACTGACGCAGGCTTTTTAAGGTTTTGCCAACGTATTTGGCGTGTGCGTGCGCCACATCAACACAAAAAAAATCAGCTCCTGCATCTCGCAACGCTTCGGCTCTTTGTAATTCTGTTTCAGTACATCCAACCGATACAAAGACAGGCCCCTTGCATTTCTTAAATTCCTGAATATTTTCTTCTATGGTCATGAATCGGTGTAAAGCGCCCATGGCTCCTTTACTGTGCATAAAATTAGCCATATTACTTTCGGTAATCGTATCCATATTGGCACTAATGACAGGAAGATTTAAAGTGAGTTTACCTAACCGGTCAGTACTGGTTGTTTCAACAACTCGTCTAGATTCATGATGGTTGTAAGATGGGACGAGCAGAACATCATCAAAAGTGATCGCTTGATCAGTCATTATTAATCCTCATAAACAAATACTATAAATGCTCAGCAGCATAAAATGCCAGCCGTGAACGCTCTCCCCGAGTCAACGTCATATGAGCGCTGTGTTCCCAACTTTTAAACCGGTCTACAGCAAAAGTGAGTCCGGAAGTGGTTTCAGTTAAATAGGGGGTGTCAATTTGCTTGATATCCCCCAGACAAATAATTTTACTACCTGGGCCTGCTCTTGTAACCAACGTTTTAATTTGTTTTGAAGTCAGGTTTTGCGCTTCATCAATTATAATATATCGATTTAAAAAAGTTCTTCCCCTCATAAAATTTAATGAGCGTATTTTAATTTTATTTTGCAGTAAATCCTGAGTTGCTCCACGTCCAAAACTGCCGCCTACTTGCGAGCTGTGGAGCACTTCAAGATTATCCATTAAAGCGCCCATCCAGGGAGTCATTTTTTCCTCCTCGGTACCCGGTAAAAATCCTATATCTTCGCCAACAGGAATCGTTACTCGGGTCATTAATATCTCATTGTAGCGATTTTGATCCATGACCTGGGTTAATCCTGCGGCTATGGTTAATAATGTTTTACCTGTACCGGCTGAACCTTGTAAACTGACAAAATCAATATCGGGATCCAGTAACAGGTTTAAAGAAAAATTCTGTTCCCGGTTTCGTGCGGTGATACCCCAGACTGAATGTTTGGGTTGAGTGTAGTCACGAATGAGTTGAACTATCGCATTAGGACCATCAATTTTTTTGACCAAAGCTTGAAACTGATCATCTTCCGTACTAAGGCAATCGTTTGGATTCCATTGACTTACCAATGGACCGCTGACTTTATAAAAGGTTTTACCGCTTTCTTGCCAAGATCCCATGTCTTTGGCATGACTGTCCCAAAAATTGTTATCCAGAATATGTAATCCTCTGTGCAGTAAATTGACATCATCCAGTACCTGGTCATTGTAGTAATCTTCCGCATGAATACCTAATATCCCTGCTTTAATACGTAAGTTGATGTCTTTTGAGATAATGATAACTTGTCTTTTGCCATAATATTTTTTTTGCAGTCCTAAAGCGGTTGCCAGTATTGTATTGTCTACTTTATGGCCCGGCAGAGTTGAAGGAACCACTTGATCAAATTCATCTGTTTGAAAAAACAATCTTCCACTGCACTTTTTGTTACTGCTATTGATATAAGATGGGATAGGCAGTCCTGAAACAATTTGCTCGTGAGTGGCGTTACTCATTAGCTCTACTAACATGCGATTCGTTTGTCTCACGTTTCTCGCCAATTCGGATGTCCCTGTTTTATGACTATCCAATTCTTCAAGCACTACCATGGGCAAGTAAATATCATGTTCATCAAAATGGTAGATGGCAGTAGGATCATGCATCAAAATATTAGTATCAAGCACGAACAGCTTAAGTCCGGTATTGGTATTATCCATAGGTTCACCCTGTCAGCTAAAGTATTCTTCAATTCAAGTAGAATAAGTCGCCTGCCCGGGCAGGAGGCGCATTGAAATCCTTGAATTCTATGTTCATTGTGCTGAGCTATGGTGTTTCCGTCAAGAATTATATTATGAAGTGTTTGTTTTTAAATTAAATGGGTATGCCTTCCATGCGCCGTTCTGTTTTCAATTCTTTATTATTGAAAATAATCAATGCGATGAAGGCCATAAAAAGTAAAAACAATCCAACAGGGAACAGGCTGTTATGATTAACCAGGCGACCTGAATAAGTGCCAAATGCAGCAAAGCACAATAATATTAAACTGCGAACTGCAGAGGCTGAGCCTCTGCAATCATCGAAGCATTGCAGGGCTCTGGATGTGGTTGCACCCCATAGCAGGGCTGAGCTTAGAATATAGATACCGATGGTTATGGCATTATAGAATTGGTATTTGCTCCAATGAAAGTATTCTCCTATTAACAACATGAGGCTGCTCATTAAAGCCAATTGAATCCCCAAGGCTATGATTTTATCAATCCCAAAGCGATTAAATAACCGCGAGGCCAGCAAAGATCCACCGACAAATCCCATGGAAGTAATCATTAATAAAATCCCCATTGTGTCAGGAGCAATATGGGCGTGCGAATAATAAAATGGAGCTACAGTCAGAAAGCACCATTCACCACAGTTTAATAACCCAAATAGTGCTATGTAGGAAATAAACGTTTTGTTTTTTATAATTCGAATGTAAATGCCTAGTGTTTCTCTCAGACCAGGAGTTGTTGTTTTTTGTACCGGGATACTTCTGGGTAAAAACAACATAATGACGCATAAGATGAAAGAGTAAAATGCGATGCAATAAAGATTGGAGCGCCAACCATATAACACATCCAATTTTCCCCCCAATGCGGGTGCAAAGAGTGGAATCACTGCAGTCAGTGTCCCAATCCAGGTCATGATGCGGGCTCCCTCGTCTTTGGGGAAAAGATCCTGGACTAAAGCCCAACCTGCAACAGGGACGACAACCGCTCCTGTACCCTGTAAGAATCGACAGGCCAGCAACCACTGAATTGAATTGGCTTTCAAACTGAAGATTGAGCCAATAAAGAAAATAAACATCCCCAGAAATAATGTTTTTCTTCTGCCTAACTGGTCGGCAATAATTCCCCAGATAAGAACCGTAGAAAATTGCCCTGTCATGAAAATAGAAATGAGCATTTTCGCTTCATCTGATGACACAGCGAGTGAGTGAGCAATGTGGGGCAAGCTGGGTAACAAAATATCTGTACTAATTAAAATTAGTACGCAAGAGGCAACAACTATAAAAAGTTGCAGGTTGCGGATAAACATATTGAACTCTTTGGAAAAGGGTGGATTTGATGTATTTATCCGCAACAATAATAGCAAAAACTAATTAAATATTCTATAAAAAGTACTTTTTTAAAACATGAATCTCCAACAGGGATAATCCTTGTTTATCCTGCCAAAGATCGCACTGCATTTAAAACCGCTTCTACGTGCCCCTTAACATTCACCTTGCGCCATTCGTGTGTCAAGATGCCTTGGGTGTCTATAATGAAAGTACTACGCTCTATTCCCCTGACTTGCTTGCCATACATTGATTTCATCTTGATCACATCGAACATTTGGCATAATGTTTCATCGCTATCGCTGATTAACTCAAAAGGGAAATTCTGTTTGCTTTTGAATTGTTCATGAGATTTTAAACTATCTCTCGAAATACCAAAAATAACCGTATTTAAATCTTTAAATTGTGAATAGGCATCTCTAAAATCTTGACCTTCAATTGTACATCCAGGGGTGGCGTCTTTGGGGTAAAAATAAAGTACAATGATTTGTCCTTTGTAATCGTTAAGATGTCCTTGCACATTGTTCGTGGCGTTAAATGCAAAATCGGGGACAACCTCACCTATTTTCATAAACCATCTCCTCAAGTGTTCTTTTTCATTATTCGCGAACGATCTCTTTGCCATTCCCTGTCTTTGATTGTGTCTCTTTTGTCATGCTCTTTCTTTCCTTTGGCCAGTGCGATTTTTATTTTAATTTTATTCTTTTTCCAATACAAAGAAAGAGGAACTATGGTATAGCCTTGTCTTTCAACACTTCCGATAAGATGGTTTAATTCTTTTTTATTCATCAACAGCTTGCGTGTCCTGACTGGATCAGGAATAAAATGAGTGGATGCAGTAGGAAGAGGCTGTATTTGGGCTCCTAACAGGAATGCCTCACCGTATTTTATTATCACGTGTGCATCCGACAAATTGATTTTTCCTGCACGCAGACTTTTTACTTCCCAGCCTTCCAAAACCAAGCCTGCTTCGTATTGATCTTCAATAAAGTAATCAAAACCAGCTTTTCTATTAAATGCTATGGTGGAATCTGGTTGTTTTTTGGTAGTCATAATTTATCTGATTTATTGAAAAAAAGCAGTATAACTGATGTATTATCCCATTTAACTGCTTTTCTTAATTTTGCTGCTTTAAACAGCCTTTGGCAAAATAAATATATTCTATATTATTTCTGTTCTCTTTCGTACTTATAATCCTGAGGTAATTGCGGGTAAACGCGGTCTAATTTTTGATCCACTGCGACGCGGTCATCAAAAACAAAACATTGACCTTCCCAAAGTGATTCACTTTCAGGAATAGAGTCCAGGTAGTTTAGAATTCCGTCATGAAGCTGGTAAACATGTTGAAAGCCCAGCTCTTTCATATAGGCTGTCGTTTTTTCGCAACGAATTCCTCCAGTACAAAACATGGCTATTTTCTTGTCTTTTTTATCGATTAAATTGCGCTGAACATAGTCCGGAAATTCCCTGAAATTTTCAATGTCGGGGTTAATTGCATTCTTGAAAGTACCTAGCTCGTATTCGTAATCATTGCGGGTGTCCAATAAAATAACATCAGGATCTTGAATAAACTGATGCCATTCTTCAGGGTCAAGATAGGTCCCTGCATTATGAGAGGGATCAACTTTCTGGACGCCCATTGTCACTATTTCTTTACGGAGTTTCACTTTCGCTTTATCAAAAGGATTTTTGCTATCATAGGTTTCTTTAAAATGCAGGTCGGCAAAGCGTGAATCAGAACGCAGGTAATGATAAAAAACAGTCATTTGCTCCTTACTCCCGGCAAACCCGCCATTGACCCCCTCATGAGCCAGGATGATGGTTCCTTTTATGCCTGTTTCATGCATTTTAGTGAGTATGGGTTCTCTCAGGGATTCAAAATCATCGAGAGGAATAAACTTGTAAAATGATGCAATAATAATATCTTTCACGTTGTAACCTACAAGATTAACAAAAAATCAATTCGCAAAAATTATCATTTACTCACAATTTAATCAATAGGAATGAATTAAATGCATTTCTGGGCAGTTGGGATTTTAGCGGTGCAAATGGCGGCATAATGGCTATTGGAGCATTGGCTTCGATTCTATTTGCAACAGACAATGTTGCATTTTTATATATTGGAACTTAAGTATTAAAGAATCGTTGACAATAATTAAATTCTGATCATACTCTAAGGGTTAAGCTGCTATCTTTTGTTTCGCTGGCTTTGATATAAGGAGATTTTTATGGTCCAAAACAACAGGATTTGTCGCTGGCTCTTTATTTTACTACTGTCTCTACCTTTGGTTGGCTTCACGTCCATTCCGGTGAAATCAATCGTGGTGTTTGGAGACAGCTTGTCTGATAATGGTAATACCACCCATTTGCTTAAAAGCCTGCGTCAGGAAGAGGACCCCGCGTTTTTAGTGGCTCCTTTCAAAATTTTTGTTATTAACAAAATGGTAGAGTTTGCTAACGATTATTACGTTCCTCAGATGGTACTTGATGCAGGAATTTCTGCAGTGACTGATTTTTTTGATCATGATTTGGCTCCTTATGTTGCCAATTTAGTGAGTAAAGTAAAACAGGTCCCGGTTCTGCCTGGCAAGCCCTATTGGAAAAATCGCTTTTCTAATGGCCGTGTCTGGATTGAGTATTTGGCAGAAATGTTATCCATACAAAAAAGCGATGAAGAAGTCTATCTAAATAAGGCATTTGGAGGTAGCTGGTCTGCTACTTATGACTATCAATTAACTGTTTGGAACTTGATACGGCATCCATTGGGAACAATCAAGAATTTGATAGTAGGAAAATTGATTCCTCCAAGTCTTGGCCTGATAGTGCAAGCTTATTTGCTTGAGCATGAGCAATTAAGTGATGAAACGCTCTATTTTATTTATTCAGGAAGCAATGACTACATTAATGTCCTGTTTTTTGAAGACAATTACAATACTGAAGTAATGAGCACCTATATTGACAATGTGTTGGATGGTTTGAGTTCTGCGGTTCTGAAGCTGGCTAATGCGGGAGCGAGACGTTTTGTTATTATGGGAATTCCTCATGTGGGGGATACTCCCAAGTTTGTGAAAACTACCGACCGTGACGTGTTGAATGCAGCGGTAGACCTTCATAATGAGCGCCTTGCAAAACGGATTGACGCATGGAAAGAGCGATACCCAACAGCTGACTTCTTGTTTGTGAATACAGAACAATATCTGAAAAAAGCGTTTGAAGATCCGGAGAAATATGGTTTTTACAATGTGAAAGAGGCATGTATCGATGTGAAGTTCCCCATGTTCAATGCATTCATTCACTCACCATTTGCTCGCAACTACGTATTGCAATACACACAGGTTCTCCAATATCGAGATAAACAATTTGCTCCAGGTGAAAATAACTATCACATGTGCAGTGAACCAGAAGACTATTTATTCTGGGATGAAATTCATCCAACCACGCGAGCACATAACTATCTTGCTTATGAGGTTTGTTTGGCGATGGAAGAACATGGCTACGAGGTAACTTGCAAAATGCCAGAGTCCGCATGATAAAATTTGGTATCATCACCTGAATCACATTAACAGTGATTCAGGTGACTTCATGATGAAGTTGTCAAAATCAATTATTATTTAAGTAAATTCAGAGTGGTTTTTAAGCAATCCTGGACTCTCTAAATGATGATGAAAGTTAATTTGCCTTAGTGATTTGTAAAACTTTATGTCATAATTCCCCTTTTTTATTGATATACTTCATTCATATGAGGGAATATTATTTATAAAATTTAAGGCACCAGGTATTTAGGAAATTAGCTCCATTCTTATACGCTTTACTCTTTTCTATATGCAGTAGATGAACTAAGAATGAAAAAAGCTTATTTCTACAAAACAGTTGCTGAAAAGAGGAGCAGGTTATGTGCGGGATTATGGGGGCTGTTTCAGAACGGGATATTAGCAAGATTTTATTGGAAGGCTTGCGCCGGTTGGAATATAGAGGATACGATTCTGCAGGTATTGCTGTCATAGATAATCAAGATCGTTTAAAACGAGTAAGAATTCAGGGAAAAGTACAGAATTTGGCGGATGCTATGCAAGAGACAGCTATCGCTGGAAATACAGGTATAGCTCATACTCGTTGGGCGACGCATGGTAAACCTTCTGAACAAAATGCTCATCCTCATTTATCTCATGGAGAAATCGCATTAGTTCACAATGGGATTATTGAAAATCATGAACATTTGCGTCAACAACTTATTACTCATGGTTATCAATTCACCTCTGAAACTGATACAGAGGTTGCTGCGCATTTAATTCATTATCATTACCAGCAGCATGAGAATTTATTACTGGCTGTACAAAAAGCAGCTGCAGAAATGCAAGGGGCTTTTGCTTTGGGAGTAATTCATCAGAAAAGATCGGAAGAGTTGGTTGCAATTCGCAAAGGGAGTCCTTTGGTTTTGGGATTTGGAATTGGTGAGAATTTCATTGCTTCTGATGCCTTGGCACTCCGATCTTTTGCCCAGTCAGTTATTTACATGGAAGAGGGCGACAGTGCTTGTGTAACCACACAGGATATTAAGGTGTATGACTCCAATCGAATACTTGTCCAAAGAGCGGTTCACCCATTGAATAGTGACTCCGAGATAGTGAATAAAGGGCCGTACAGGCACTTTATGCTGAAAGAAATATTTGAACAATCAAAGGTAATCACCGACACGTTAGAAAGTCGAATTAATAGCATTGATGTGCTAAGGGCGAGTTTTGGTGAGAAAGCTTCCCGTATTTTCCCAGTGGTCAAAAATATTCATATTGTGGCCTGTGGAACCAGTTATCATGCCGGAATGATTGCCAAATATTGGCTTGAATCACTTGCCGGGTTACCTACACAGGTTGAAATTGCCAGTGAATATCGATACCGAGAGGTTGTTGTCCCAGACAATACCTTATTTATCACTGTATCTCAGTCAGGAGAAACGGCTGATACTCTTGCAGCCCTTTTTAAGGCAAAGCAATCGAATTATTTAGCTAGTTTGGCAATATGCAATGTGGCAACCAGTACTTTGGTTAGAGAGGCGGATTGTGTTTTTTTAACTCGGGCAGGTGTTGAGATTGGTGTAGCATCTACCAAAGCGTTTACTACACAGTTGGCAGCCTTTTTGATGTTGGCAGCAGCACTTTGTAATGACAATCGCGCACAGGAAGTGTTAAGACAATTACAAGAGCTGCCTGCCTGTTGTGAGCGTGTCTTGCAGATGAATGAAGAAATTGAATCATTGGCTTCTTTGTTTGTAAATAAAGTTCATGCCTTATTTTTAGGACGAGGAGTTCAATACCCTGTAGCCCTGGAAGGCGCATTAAAACTTAAGGAAATATCTTATATTCATGCTGAAGCTTATCCTGCCGGTGAATTAAAGCATGGTCCATTGGCTTTGGTTGATAAGGATATGCCTGTTATTGCAGTAGCTCCCAATGATGAGCTGTTGGATAAATTAAAATCTAATTTACATGAAGTGAGCGCAAGAGGCGGGCAGTTATTTGTATTTGTTGATGATTCACAAAATTGGAAAGCAAATGGTGCTCGTTTAATCAAAGTTCCCTCTTGTGGTGTTTGGCTTGCGCCTATTGTTTACACCATTCCTTTGCAATTACTCGCTTATCATGTTGCTGTAGCTAAAGGGACTGACGTGGACCAACCTAGAAATCTTGCAAAATCGGTGACTGTGGAGTGAATAAAGGCCAATATTTTTGGAATGAGTTATGGTGTGAGGGACGTATTTCTTTTCATAAAGAAGAAGTAAATCCGGACTTGTTAACCTATGTTTCTTCCTTAAATATACCTGATAAGGGAAGGGTTCTCGTTCCTTTATGTGGAAAAAGTCTCGATATGCTTTGGTTAGTTCGTCAAGGGTATCATGTGATTGGTATCGAATTGGTTGAAAAGGCTATTCTTCAGTTTGTTCAGGAACACCAAATCGCTGTTCAGAAGGAAACGATAGGCCAAGCAAAACAATATCTTGCAGATAACATGAATTTATGGGTTTCTGATATTTTTGCTTTAAACTCAACTTTAATAGAACCAGTTGATGCCATCTATGACAGAGCGGCTTTGGTTGCTTTGCCAAAACAATTGCGATCAGCGTATGTAGATATTTGCCTCAAGTGGCTTAAGCCTGAGGGAAGCATTCTGCTAAAGACTTTGGAGTATAATCAAGAGGAAGTGCAGGGGCCTCCCTATAGTGTTTCCCCGGAAGAGGTGGCTTCATCCTATCAGCAATGTGCCATAATAGACTTGTTGAAGTCGCAAAAACGAATTCAGGAGCCTAACGATCATTTATTTAAACAAGGTATTAGTGAAGTGAATGATTATGTTTGGTGTATCAGGAAGGGGTAAAACGTAGTGAGGCGGTACACATCAGGACAGTTTGTTTAGATATTAGGTCAATTTCTATATCGCATTATAGTATGTGATGAGTATATAATGAGACGATTTTTATCATGTTTTACGGGGATATGAATGGCACAAGTGATGTTGGCGTCAGCCGCAATTATTGCAGATGAACTTAAGGTCAAAGTATCGCAGGTAGAAACTGCTATTCGGTTGTTAGATGAGGGAGCAACAGTCCCTTTTATTGCTCGTTATCGTAAAGAAGCAACGGGAGGGCTTGACGATGTGCAATTGCGGTTTCTTGCTGAAAGGCTAATTTATCTGCGTGAGTTGGATGAGAGACGAACAGTCATTTTGCAATCCATTCGTGAACAAGAAAAATTAACACCGGAATTGGAACAAAGCATATTAGCTGCTGAAACTAAAACACGTCTGGAAGACTTGTATTTACCCTATAGGCCTAAACGTCGTACAAAAGCGCAAATTGCTATTGAAGCAGGACTAGAGCCATTAGCTCATGCTTTATGGAAAGATCCTGCGTTGGATCCTGAGGAGCAGGCTTCCCAATTTATAAATAGCGAAGCAGGCATTGAAAATACCCAGGCTGCATTGGATGGTGCGCGACATATTTTAATGGAACACTTTGCTGAAGATGCCGAGCTAATTAATGAATTACGAGAGTATTTATGGCAACACGGAATAGTGAAATCAGTAGGAAACAGCAATAAAAAGGATCAAGCGAATAAATTTTCCGATTATTTTGATTATTCGGAAGCGATTAAAAAGATTCCATCCCATCGTGCACTTGCTTTATTCCGGGGACGGCGTGAAGGTATTCTGCAAGTAAATCTGGTTTTACCCGATCAGGATGCCAATTATGGAGAGAATAAGGTTGCGGCTTACTTCAATGTCATTGACAAGCAAAGAAAAGCGGATGGTTGGCTCCTGGATACGGTCAGGATGACATGGAAAATTAAGTTATTCACCAAGCTGGAGCTTGAATTATTGACTCGTCTGCGCGAAATCGCAGATGAGGAAGCCATTAAAGTGTTTTCCAAGAATTTACGTGATTTGTTGCTGGCTGCTCCCGCAGGCCCACAAGTGACAATAGGCCTGGACCCGGGAATTAGAACAGGTGTTAAAGTTGTTGTCGTGGATGCTACAGGCAAACTGCTGGATTATTCTGTTATTTTTCCATTCGCCCCTCAAAATGAATGGCACCAATCCATTGCGGATTTGGCAAAGCTTGCTGTGAAGTATCAGGTTAATTTAATCAGCATAGGAAATGGCACCGGCTCTCGGGAAACAGAGCGATTGGTCACTGATTTAATTAAAATGTACCCTGATTTGAAATTAACAAAAATGATTGTCAGTGAAGCCGGAGCATCTGTTTATTCCGCTTCTGAAATTGCCACCAATGAATTTCCTGATTTGGATGTTTCCCTGAGAGGTGCTGTATCAATTGCGCGAAGATTGCAAGATCCTTTGGCTGAACTGGTAAAAATTGAAGCCAAATCAATAGGTGTTGGCCAGTATCAACATGATGTGAATCAGGCAAAGTTGGCGCGTTGTCTGGATGGTGTTGTCGAGGATTGCGTGAATGCTGTTGGCGTAGATGTTAATACTGCCTCTGCCGCCTTGTTAGCCCATGTTTCTGGACTAAACGATACTTTAGCTAAAAACATTGTGCAATTTCGCGATGAGCATGGTGCTTTTACAAACAGAAATCAATTAAAAAATATCAATCGCATGGGTGAAAAGGCTTTTCAGCAAGCAGCCGGTTTTTTACGCATTATGAATGGAGATAATGCTTTAGATGCTTCTTGTGTTCATCCCGAAGCCTATCCTTTAGTGGAAAAAATTATTTCAGATCAAAAAGTTAGTATTAAGGAAATAATCGGTAATAGAGAATTATTGCAAAGTATTAACGCCGAACAATACGTGGATGAGAATTTTGGTTTGCCAACAATAAGAGATGTTTTACGTGAATTGGAAAAACCAGGGCGAGATCCAAGACCAGAATTCAGAACGGCTCAATTTAAAGAGGGCGTTGAGGACATTAATGATTTGGAGCAAGGAATGGTTCTGGAAGGCGTTGTGAGTAATGTGACTAATTTTGGTGCCTTTGTTGATATTGGTGTTCACCAGGATGGATTAGTACATATTTCCGCAATGACCAACCGCTTTATTACAGATCCTCGTTCTGTTGTTAAAGCCGGTGATATTGTAAAAGTTAAAGTGGTTGAAGTGGATAAAGAACGCCGAAGGATTGGTTTAAGCATGAGGCTGAATGATGAGCAGGCTCCTGCCATATTGCAGAAGACAAATAAACCAAAGCCAGCTAAAAAACAAGTAGAAGAAAAACAACCTGAACTTAAGAAAAAGCAAGACCATAAGAAAAAACAAGATAAGATAAAAAAATCGGAACCGGTCAGAAAAACCGTATTCAATACAGCCATGGCGGATGCTTTGGCCAAACTAAAACGTGGTGGGGAATAAGGATGCAAACACCTAAAGGAGAATTAACTATCCAAACTTTGGCTATGCCTCTAAATACTAATGCCAATGGCGATATATTTGGTGGGTGGATAGTATCACAAATGGATTTGGCAGCAGGTGTTTTGGCAAAGAGAATTTCCCATGGACGTGTCGCTACTGTTGCAATTAATTCGATGACTTTTTTAAAACCTGTGCATGTAGGGGATGTAGTGAGCTGCCACGTTGAGTTAGTGAAAGTAGGCAATACCTCTATGACTATCCAGGTTGAGGTATGGGCCTACTCATCGATCAAAATGGAAAAATACCAGGTTACTGAAGGGGTATTTGTTTTTGTTGCGATTGATGAAAATGGAAAGCCAAGGCAGGTACCAAAAACATAATGACTAATAAAACTCAAGAATTGCAGCGAGTAATTGCTGATATGGCTGTATTGATTGAGCAAGATGCAGAACCTGACCCTCAATTATATGCCTTTTTTTTTCAACACCCGGAAATTAGCCTTGAATTAATACATCTTATTAATAGTTTGAGCGAAGAATTAGTGCATGATGGCCCTCCTATATATTCAGCCTGTGTTTTCGCTCTGGACATTTGTATTGCTCAATTGCAAGCAGCTGCAGAGACAAATAATAAAAATGCCGCAAAATTATTAACTCAACTAATGAATCATCTAGCCGAGGTTATTGATACACACAAGCATAGTTTAAGCTTTTGGTTGCCCATACTGAATGCATTTTATGAAGTGCATGTTGAGCTAACTGACGATTTAAAAGAGGCGTATTATGGCTTGGCGAGCCAAGATGATGATGCGGTAGAAGTAGATGAGCAATTTAATCATTTGGATTCCATAAAAGATTTGATCCATGAATTATCTGATTTAACCCTATTTGATATAACAGAGAATTTTTTTGCACAAAGCTATGCTATGCCCCCCGATTTTTTTGCAGATTTGATTGTTGATTTGTATAGTATTGAAGAAGGAAAAGATATTGCATTACTGGCCTTACTCCATCCTAATGTCGAGGTACGAGAGATAGCGCTCTCTACTATCGATCAATTAATGAATACAATTACTTTGACACCAGCATCACTGTCAAGATTACAAATAATCAAACATTGGTATCCAACTCATGACCATGGAATTTTTGATCGTTGGATTAAAACGCAAAGAAAAAAGGGCGTCATATTTGAAACAGAGGCTATTCAAGCAAGAATAACGATTAAAGCAACTGAAGTGGATGGAAGTGGTTCGCAAGGAGTTTTTATCCACGGGAGAAAAAATAAAAAAAACAGGTTATGTGGTTTATTATTAAAGTATGATTTGGGCATTAAAGATGCCTGGATAACTCCGGAGATTTCCGCAGCAGAAGTTACAGATTATTACCATAAAGCTTTTGAAGACAGCGTAACCTTGCGTGAAGTTGATTTCTCTTATTTTCAAACAATAGTGGAGCATTTTTTAGCTATTACTGTTGAAAAAGGTGATATACCTAATTTGCATTTTTTAGAAATACTGGAATTTCTGGGCGTTCGTTTAAAACCTAATAAGCTTGATTTGGACTACGTATTTGAACAGTTGAGTGTTCAGATTGTTCCTTTTACTCAGGAAAAGATAGCAGAATCTTTAAAACGCTCGAAAATGTGGCTTAAAAATAAGCAATTTACAGAATCATGGTATATTGAAAATCCCACTATTGATAAAATTGTCAATCATAACAGTAGCTTTATGGAAGGAGTTAAAGTTTGTCGTTTGGCTGATGCTATGGATGCAGTATTTTCCGAGGAAATGGAGTTGCATCGGGATAAATGGCAGTTTCATTTTTTATGGATAGCGTTATGGGTTAAAGCAAAACACAGGAAAAATGAAAAAGTTTGGCAGGATAGTTTTTTGATAGCTTATGCCATTCATCAAGGATACCCATTGAAAGATATTCCAGTAATGAAAGAGATATGTTATCAAACAGTGATCAACAGCATAGAAACCATGCAGGAAAGAAGAACACACTTGAGTCAGGAGTGAAATAGGGTCATGGCTGCCAAATGTGGTTGAAAGACCAACGTTTTCTTTTTCTTGCAGGCATGGGGCTGGAGCAGTATGCTGGATCCTTCCTTCTGTCATGATTTTTCTATACTCTCATCTAATAGTTTGATGATGCCCAATCCCTTAATCAGTTTTTTGAGGCCTTTAATATCCATGCCAACGGCTAATATACTCGCAGCCATTGCTCCAGCAGATGCCCCACCAACATGGGTGAGATTTTTTATTTTCCTCGCTTTTGTAACGCTTGTAACATGCCCAAATAGGATATGCCTTTCACTCCGCCACTACTGAGCACCAAACCTTTATGCTCAGGCGCAATAACGGAATATTTTCCTGTCTCAGTCTTTGATATTTCCAGTAAAGAGAGTGTTCATCGAACTGTGTCATACCTAAGTCCCAGATGTAATCAATGGGGTGACACAGTTCGATGAACACTCTCAGTAATGAATGTAAAAATGTATTACTTAAAAATTCTGACAATTTCCTCGTGAGTTTTTTAAAACTCTAATATCCAAATTATTTAATATTCAAAGCGAAAATGAAACGCCTTTAGTGAATGCCAACGGTCCCAGGTTCTAATCTGAACTTGTTTCTTAGTAAGTCAATTCTGGCGTTTCAAAGGTCTTGGTGAGGTTTTTTAATCTTCCTTCATTCAAGGCCAGGTTTTCGAAAAATCCAAATTTCACTGGTTTTCCCAGTATCTCCTGCTGCTTTTTTTCAGCTGCTCGGCATTTTGTTTCTCCTGAAAGTGAAAAGGGAGTGCACCTTAGACGCGGGTCTTCTTTACGTTGTTTTATATATTTATCCAGGCAAAAGACGTAGAGTGCGGCATGCACTAGTTTCCTTTCCCTTTGGGTTAAAATGCTTGCTTGCTTTTTGACGGTATGAGCAAACTCCAAAGCAGCCTGATAGGATTTAACTTTTTCGGTTTCAAAATCTGTGTCTATCCAATTGACCGTATCATTCAATAAATCAAACTCTGAACTTGGCGTATTTGTTCTGCTTTGAATAAAAGGGTATATCCAGTGTTCTTTATTAGTTAATTTAATAAAATCACCACGTGCAGTCGGGATGAAAGGGCGTAGTGACCCTAATTCATTAATTTGTCTCAATGATCTTGTATCAATATAATCTTCATTGATTTTAAAGAATTCAAGACAATCAGCTGTTTTTTGGGTTAACCAGTTAAAAATGGCCAACTCAGATCGTCGTTCTTCGTCTGTAGTTGGGTTACGGAAATAAATAAGGTAAGGGATTAAAGCTAATTGCTCGATGGTGCAATAATGATAAATAAGATAGAAGCTGGCTCTTAAAAGGCAGAGTATATCCTTTAGCTTGGCCAGTTCCTGAGGCCTTTTCGCTTCGATTTGTTTATTTAATTGTGAATGAGGATAAATATCAAGAGAGTGTGGATCTTTATTAGCATAACCCGTCATGCGACTGCTGCGGATAAGCAAGGGTAAGAGTTGGTCAATTCCTAATGGGCTGTTCCCCAACTTTTCATAGTGCTCCTTTAAGTGCTGGTACAAAATGGGGTGGTGAAAATCCGTAGGCAGTAATCCGGCTTTCACCAATGATCGTTGTAATGTAAGCCAGGGAGCAACTTGAATACTATTTTGCCATTCTTCATAAGGCAATGTATTACTAACTATCTTCCAGAATTCATAAATAACCGTTTCTATTTTGTATATAAGCTCCGGGCTAACATGTTCGTCCTGCTCAAAATACTCAATGATTTCTGATAAATTGCCAGCCAGGTTAATTATGTTTGCGCAGTGAGCCTCCCCTGAAACCTCTTTATTTAATTCAGCAACCATTTTTTTTAATTCACTAATTTTCATGATGATTCCCTGTCTGAATGATTAGTTTTCTACAGGACTTGTGTAAACACCCAATCTTCTTGTTAAAAAAGTTTTCAATTCAATTATTTAGTCTATCTAAACTCTATCCTTATAAACTTTTTTGCCCTGACCTTGGGGTTTTCCGTAAGTCCAGTTCTAGAGAATATCTGAAGGGAAATTAAACTGGTAGCAAAATTTTTTGAACTTTTAATAAAAAATTTCAGCCATCATGCATCGTGCGCTTCCACCTCCAATGGCTTCTATTGTAGGGATATCTGTTGATATTAATTTGGAGTATTGCTGGAGGATTCTTAGTTGTTCATGAGTAAAGTGGCGTTTGGCTTGCTCGGACAAAATTAAAAGACTTTCATCATTCTTATTATAAAGTTCCAAAACATTACCACACATGTGCTGTACTTGATTCCAACTAATGTCAATAATTGCTTTTCCTGTTTCTTTGAAACTTTGTGAAACTATTGTTTTTTGTTGAGCATCTGTAATCGAGGCCAAACAAATAATAGCGTAGTATTTGCCTAGGCTCATTATGACATTGGTATGATAAACGGGCTTATTCTGTCTGTCTACACTATTAAATACAATAGGAGTGTATCCCAGAATATCAGCCACTTTGTTGACCAGGTTCAGGGATGTTCGTGGGGATAAGGAGGCATAAAGAAGGAGGTTTTCTCTATCTAAAACCAGGCTGCCAGTTCCTTCAAGAATTTCACCCTTATCATTTCTTAAGTCAATTATTTCATTAACTTCAAATTGAGCATTGTTCAGTACTTCAATTAATCCTTTGATATTGACTTCTGCTTGCCTATTTTTAGCTAATAATGGATAAATAATCAGGATATTATTCCCTTTTGTATCGGTATGTGTTGAAAACCAGTTATTAGGAAAAACGGCATCCGGTAAATTCTTGCTCTGCGAGAGGGTTAATACGTTTATCTCTTCTTTTTCCAGTTGTAAGACCATAGCAGTAAATTCTGCTAGCGCCTTAGTGCTTATGTCTTTGATAGACATGAATGATTGGAAAGAGTTGCTGGTTGATGTTTCATAATTAAAGCAAAATCCTTCCGGTGGAACCATTAATACCGTAGATCCTTTACAAGTCATAAATAAGCCATCGGGAAATCATGTTGCCTAGAATACTGAGAGTATTTGCAAAAATCCATATCCAATTATTTCATTTTAAATAAATCTTTATTCTTTGCCGAGTTGATTCTTACCCCTTTTTTGCAAATCAAGTAGTTTGGATTTAATGATGTTGTAAACTGCAGGCAAAACGAATAGGGTAAACAGTGTTCCAACACTGAGACCGCTAATCAATACGGTTCCTATGGCATGTCGGGATTCAGAACCCGCATCGTGTGATAATACTAAAGGGATAGCGCCAAAAGCCATGGCACCAGTTGTCATTAATACAGGTCGTAAACGTAATGTGGCTGCTTTCTGTATAGCCTCAGGCAGTGAAGCACCATCTTGATGTAGTTTATTAGCAAATTCCACTATTAAAATGCCGTGTTTGCTAATGAGACCAATTAGAGTAATCAAACCTACCTGCGTGTAAATATTTAAGGATTGTCCAAATAAATAGGTGAATAATAAGGCACCCGAGCAGGCTAGTGGTACAGTAAAAAGAATAATGAAGGGGTCAGTAAAATTCTCAAATTGTGTGCATAAAATAGCATAGATGAAAGCCAAGGATAAGAAAAACAAAAATAACATGGAATTGGAGGATTCATGAAATGCCTTGGCCGCACCAGTCCAGGTCAGTTTAAAGTGTTGGGGCATCACTTCCTTGGCAATGGTCCATAGTTTTTCAATAGCCTTCGCCATAGAATCTCCCTTGTGTAATTGGACGTGTAGAGTGGTCGAACGCATTTGCTGATAATGATCAAGAGTTGCAGGTTGGGCTTTAGGTTGCATTTTAGTAATAGCCCCCAATGAAATAGGCTTTCCTTCATTTGTAGTTAAATAAAGTTCATTCAAAGTCCAGGGCGAGGAATCTCCTTTAATCGATAAATTATAAACGACTCCATCTTTTTCAAAGGTTTGTGACTTGTCGCCACTGAAAAATACCTCAATCGTCTTTGCCACCTGATTCGCTGTAAGCCCAAGTTTTGCCAATTGATTATAATCAAGATCTATATTGTATCCCATGGTATCAAGCCGAAGGTCATAGCTCACTGTTTCAAATAACTTGCTTTTATCCAGAATGCCTTTTAATTTTTCAGTCTCATCAAATAATTGCCTGAAATTGTCTGGCGTAGAAATAACCAGGGTTAACTCAGAACCACTGCCAGCATCATCGATTCCTGGTAAGCCCGTATCCCAACTCCAGACATGAGGATCCATGGATGGGAAGTGGTTAAAGGAAGGTCTTAATTTCTCAACAAGCTGATTCGCGGTTCGATTACGTTGAGCATGAGGTTTTAAAGGCAGTACTATTGACCCGCCCCAATCACCAATAAAAGTCAGGCGATTACTTGATTCAGGTATAGTATTGAGTTTTTTTTCAAGTTTTCCTGTTTTGTTATCCAACATTCCTATGTCTTCTCCTGCTACAGGAGGGATATAAATACCTATTAAACCCCTATCTTCTTTAGGAGCAGTTTCATGACTAATTAAATTATAAAATCCAAAGCAAGCAACAACAGAAATCAGAGCTGTTATCAAAGTAATCTTTTGGTGTTTCAGAATGAATTGTAAAACATTGGAGTATTGTTTCGTTAACCTTTCAAGAACATGATCGAATTGTGGCCACCAGTTTTTAGAAGATGCGCTCAAAAGGTTGGCACACATCAATGGTGAAAGTGTCAGAGCAACAATCCCAGAAATAAAAACACTACCGGCCAGAGCAACAGCAAATTCAACAAAGAGTTGTCCCAGCATGCCCTGGATAAAGGCTATAGGCAAATAAACACTGCTAAGAGTAAAGGTCATTGCAATAATGGCGAAACCAATTTCACGTGCTCCTTTAAGTGCAGCCTCCAATGGAGATAATCCGCTTTCAATATGACGCCAAATGTTTTCCAGGACAATAATTGCATCGTCTACAACTAAACCGATTGCCAATACCATTGCCAGTAATGTCATTAAATTGAGCGAAAAACCAAATAATTTAAGGAAAAGCAAGGATCCCAATAATGAAATTGGAATGGTAATTAGAGGGATGATGGTGGCTTTAATATTGCGTAAAAAGAGAAAAACTATGATTAAGACTAAACCAATGGCTTCGCCAATCGCTGATCTAATGTTTTTTAGTGAGGCATTAATAAAGTCAGACTGATCAATTATAGTGTTTATTTTCAGATCCTTAGGTAGCCCTTGTTGTAATCCTTTAATCACTTTTCGAACTTCTTTAGAGACTTCAATAGGATTGGCTTCATTCGCTTTATTGATAGAAAGTACAACCCCAGCGTGCCCATTAACGCGAACTCGCATTTGTGAGTTATCGGTTTCCAAAGCAACACTGGCGAGTGATTTGAGTAAAATTGGATGCCTGGAATTTGTTTTAATTAAAAGATTCTCATAATCTTCCCGAGTTTTCAGCTCGGAATTAAGAGTACTGGGAATTTTATTTCTATAATTACCTGCAGGCAGCGAAATACGATTTTTTGCGAGTGCATTCACTATTTCATCTACATTAACCCCAAAAGAAAATAATTTTTCAGGTTGGAGGGTAATATTGTAAGTATAGGGTTGCCCCCATACCTCAACGGAAGCAACACCTTGCACACTGCGAAAGACATTTTTTAAATTAAGATTAGCGTAATGAGTCAGTTCACCAAAGTCTTTAGAGGTTGACTCCAATGAAATCCCAATGAAAGGAAGGCCATTGGATTTGCGTTGACGTTCAACTACTGGTGATCTTACTTCTTGCGGCAGAAGTGCTTTGGCTATTCCTACGGCGTCTTGAGTGGCACTTAGTGCCCTATCCATGGATGTCCCTGAACGAAACATCAAGGTGATTTGGGCATAGCCAGTGCTTGATTGGGATGTAATTGTTTCTAACCCTTCTATACCAGCAAGGCGATCTTCCAGAACATTAGTCACGGCGGTTTCAACTAAATCAGGACTGGCGTTGGGATAGTTTGCTGAAACGGTTATTGTAGGAAAATGGATATCAGGATATTCCCTTACCTGTAAATTATATAGGCATAGCAGTCCCAGAACAACAATCATGGCATTTAAGATGATGGTGATTACAGGATGTTTGATGAAATAGCTGGTGAGGTTCATAATATTAGCTGTTAGTTATTGCTGGATGATAAATATCAACGGCCATTTCAGGGTATAAGCGTTCCTGGCCTTTTATAACCAATTGTTGCCCGGCTTTTAATCCCTCGACAATTTCAATTTTATCCTGTTGCTGCAATCCCGTTTTCACCGAAGCAAGAACAATTCTCCCTTTTTTTACGATATATACAAAAGGCTTACTATTTCTCAAAAATAATGCCTGGAAGGGGATGACAATGGTGTTATTTTTTTCCGCAACAACGAGTTCAACGTTCGTGGTCGCACCAATAAGACAATTTTCACATTGGATATCTACGTCAGCTGGGCACATGTGGGTGTCTTCGTCGAGCATTTTTTGTAAATGACTTAATGAATACCGTTTACCTAGCACATAAACAGGTTGACCTTCATTAAGCGTTGTTAAGTTACTGCAAGGAATATCAAAATCGACAACCAAAGCAGATGGGTCGTAAATACTTACAACAGGCTCGCCTGCATTGACTTGTGCCCCTTCCCTTTTTTTGTATGCTCCAATTATTCCATCGAAGGGAGCATAAAAGCGGAGGTTATCCAATTCAATCCTGGTTTTTGATAATTCTTTTTGAGTATCAATCCAGGCTTGTTTTTTTTCTTCGACTTCCCTGGTGCTGACATATCCTGATTTAATTAAAGGGGTGATGCGTTCATATTGTGCTTTTGCCAATTCTACCGCGCTCAGTGAAAGCTGTAGATTTTTTTCAAGATCTGGGTTGTTGATTTTTGCAATAAGTGTCCCTTTTGTGACTTTTTGGCCAGTTGGGATAAGGGTATCCAGCATCCCTGATTCCTTAGCAATTAATGTCGTTGCGTGTTTTGGATGAATGGTGCCTAATAAATGGATTGTTTGTTGTAAGTTGTGTCTTTTAATGGTTTCAACTTCAACAAGCTTATTAGGTACGCTTACTGGCGCAACTTTTAAGTGGAATAATTTTTTACCGATGAAAAACAGAATGCTGATAATTGCTATTATCAGCACTGGTATTTGCCAATAATAGTTCGAGCGCCATTGACTTCTATTAAATTGAATTCCTAACACGCTTTTCTGCAATTGAATGGAACGATGGCAGAAACTTTATCATATAATTGAGCTCGCTTTAACCAATATTTACTAAAGTAGCTGCTTGAGCAGGATTTTTCTTTAATGCAATATAGAAGTGGTATATTAAGAATATTCCAGATAAAAAAAAGCCCTGTTTTTCCAAGGATTAAATTATACTTGAAAAAACAGGGCTAATATTAAAAAATTAGACTACTTCAACTTCCTCAGCTTGAGGTCCTTTTTGACCATTGCAAGCTTTAAACATTACAGTAGCACCTTCAGCCAGGGTTTTAAAACCACTGCCTTGGATCGCACTGAAATGTACAAAATAATCTTTGCCGCCACTTTCTAAAAAACCGAAACCTTTGGACTCATTAAACCACTTGACTGTACCACGAATTTTTTCTGACATGTTAATTTCCTAAATTGTTACGCATCCATTGTAGCATTATTTTATTAATTGTGCTGTTTTTTTTATTAATTTTTTTTAATATTTTGAATTAAGTTTGATTTTGTATAAAAAATAGAAAATTAAATAAATAGATTGGTAAAATTTTACAGAGAAATGACTATAATGCTCACTCATTACTCAGTGATATCAGCTCTTTCGCATGAGACAGCGTTTGTTCTGTTATAGTGAGCCCACCCAACATGCGAGCGATCTCGGCAACTTTAGCGGGTGCTTCAAGTAATGAGATATTAGTAAAAGTTTGATTGTTATTACTATTTTTTGTGACTAAAAAGTGATGATGTGCCGAGGCAGCAACTTGCGGCTGGTGGGTAACACAAAAAACCTGCAATCTTTCTCCGAGGTTTCGCAGCATTTTTCCAACTAGTGCAGCAGTTGAGCCGCCAATTCCCACATCTACCTCATCAAATAATAAGGTGGGTGTTGAGCCTTGTTGTGCAGTAATCATTTGTATTGCAAGACTGATTCGGGATAATTCTCCCCCTGAGGCAATTTTGCTTAATGAATCAGGCGCCATCCCCGGATTGGTACATACTTTGTATTCCACCTTATCTAATCCATGAACTTGCATTTTTTCTAAAGGAGTGATTTCGATTTCAATCCAGCCTTTAGGCATCCCTAACTGCTGAATGCTGGCCGTTATTTCTTGAGCCAGTTTTTCGGCGTGAATTTTGCGTGACTCACTCAATTTTAATGCAGCATTTTCATAAGCTTTATTGATTTGAGCTAATTGTAAATGGAGATGGGCCAATTTGCTTTCTACATTTTGCAAATTCTCCAGTTCATTTTGTAATGTTTTTTCATGATTCTGAAGTGATTTGCTATCAAGATGGTATTTCCGGGCTAATTGATGAATAGAACTTATTCGCGATTCCACTTCTTGCAATCTTTCTGGATCCAGTTGAATTTTATCTGCGAATTCTTGCATTTCACTGATGGCTTCTTCACATTGAATCAATGCTGAATTAATTAATTCGGCAGTACTTTTTATTTGTGGTTGTTCTTGAGGGAGTTGCTGAATCAGTTGAAAAATCTGATTTAAGCCAGAGCAAATATTGGGTTGATCGTCACTATTCAATAACTCATTGATCTGTTGGCTTAACTGCAGATACTCTCTGGCATGATGTAATATTTGATGCTCTTGATGCAAGGCTTCCAGCTCACCTTCTTGGATACCAAGCGCTTGTAATTCATCAATTTGAAATTGCAATAATTTGATTCGGTCAACTTGTTGCTCCTGACTTTGTAATGTATTTATTTCTTGTACTATTTGTTGGTGTTGCTTATAGAGTGCATTGACTTCATTTAACAAGAGGTGGTTGTTGGCGTAGCGATCAAGTTGTTGTCTATGTGTCGCATGTTGCATGAGTGTTTGATGCTGGTGTTGTCCATGGATATGCACCAGTTTTTCACTTAATTCCTTTATTTTTTGTAAAGGGAAAGGTTGTCCATTAATATAAGATTTGGAACGGCCTTCTGGGTAAATAATACGCCTAAGATAAATTTCACCATCTTGGCAAGAAATATCGTGTTCTGCTAACCATTGAGCAGGTTCTGATGATTCATCGAAACAAAATCCAGCGGTGATATCACATTTTTCTTCGCCGGGGCGAACTACGGAAGGATCTGCCTTTTCACCCAAAACTAACAGTAAGGCGTCAATCATGATTGATTTGCCAGCGCCTGTTTCACCTGTAAAGGTAGTCATGCCTTGTGCAAAATCCAGTTCCAGTTGTTTAACAATAGCAAAATGTTCAATGCGCAATGTCGTGAGCATGTTTTATCCCTGATGCTTTGATTCCCAACCAAGCTTGCTTCGTAATGTATCATAATAATGATAATCAAGAGGGTGTAACAAACGCAATCGACTACCATTTTTTTTGACTGCTACTTTTTGTCCCGGTTTAACTATACGGGATTCGTGTCCATCACAACTGATACGCAAATCGGTTTCATTCGATTTGCTGATATACAATTCAATTTCTGCTTCCCCATCGATAACGAGTGGTCGGGAACTTAGGCTGTGTGAAAACATGGGTACCAGGACGATAGCATTGAGTTGAGGATGCATTATCGGCCCTCCAGCAGACAAGGCATAGGCTGTTGAGCCAGTTGGAGTGGATAAAATCATGCCATCCGAACGGTAATGGCTAACCAGCTGTTGATTAATGTAAACATCAAATTCTATCAAATGCGTTTCACTGCCTCTGCCTAATACGACATCATTGAGGGCATCACCTTCAAAATAACTGTTTTCTTTGTCATATATTTTAGTATGCAATAAGAAGCGTTCTTCTTCATTATATTGTCCATTAAGCACAGGGCCTAAATGGGATTCAATGTCCTGGGGTAAAATATCCGTTAAAAAACCTAACCTCCCTCTGTTAATACCAATGACTGGGGTGTTAACTTTTATAGCCATCCGTGAGGCAGAAAGCAAACTGCCATCGCCTCCGACTACAATAATCAAGTCCTGTTTTGCCCCCATCTTTTCTCTAGGCAAAACAGGAGCCTCTAATTCAAAACTGGCCGCAGTGTCTGTGTCCTGAAAAATTTCTATGTCCTGTGTGCTTAAAAAGTCAACCAGTCGATGCAAACTTTCATTCACTTCCTGATTGGCTCTGTGTTGGCGGGCATACAAGATGGCTCGTTTAAATTTTTGTTTCATAATATTTATTATTCTTCATTTGTGGCAGTACGAGAAGCTTTTTTTCTATCGTGTTCCTTGAGAAATTTTTTACGTAAACGGATAGATAACGGGGTGACCTCAACTAACTCATCATCATCGATAAATTCCAGCGCTTGCTCAAGAGATAATTTGACTGGAGGGGTCAGGATGATATTTTCATCCGAACCTGAAGCCCTGATGTTGGTTAATTGCTTTTCTTTGGTGACATTAACAACCAGGTCGTTATCTCTGGCATGAATACCTACAATCATTCCTTCATAGCAGACCGATTGAGGTTCTAAAAATAGTCTTCCACGTTCTTGCAAGTTGAACAAGGCAAAAGCCCGGGCAGTTCCAGGGCAATTAGCTATCATGACGCCATTGATACGCTTTCCGATGCGCCCTTTAATCAACGGGCCATAGTGGTCAAAGACATGATACATTAATCCGGTACCTGAAGTGCAGGATAAAAATTCATTGTGAAAACCGATTAATCCCCGGGTAGGTATGATGTAATCCAAACGTACTCTGCCTTTGCCATCAGGAACCATATTTTGCATTTCCCCTCGGCGTTCGCCTAATTTTTCCATAATGGTACCTTGATGGTTTTCCTCAACATCAACTGTCAGGTGTTCATAAGGTTCCTGTTGTTCACCATTGACTTCGCGAATAATCACTTCCGGTTTGCTTATCGCCAATTCATAGCCTTCACGTCGCATTGTTTCAATGAGAATCGACAAGTGTAATTCTCCACGTCCTGAAACTCTGAATTTGTCAGGGTCATCGCTGTCTTCTACACGAAGCGCCACATTATGCAGTAATTCTGTATTTAAGCGTTCACGAATTTTTCTTGATGTGACATATTTCCCCTCTTGGCCGGCCAGTGGCGAGTCATTAACCTGAAAGGTCATACTGATTGTGGGTTCATCTACCAAAAGCGCAGGTAATGCCTCCACCTGATTGGGGTCGCAAATCGTGTCGGATATATTCAGGTTCTCAATTCCAGTTATCGCGATAATATCACCGGCACTGGCCTCTTCTACTTCAACACGTTCAAGGCCTTTAAATCCTAGTAACTGGAGTAGTCGTCCGCTGCGCATATTGCCGTCTTTATCAATAATTTTTACCGCGGATTTTGCCTTAATTTGCCCTCGTGTAATTCGACCAATACCTATGGTGCCAACATAAGAAGAATAATCGAGAGAACTGATTTGCATTTGAAACGGACCATTGGCATCGACGCAAGGTGGTGAGACTTTATCTATGATCGTTTGCAGTAAAGCAGACATGTCTGTCGTATGGTCTTCCAAATTAAGTTTGGCATAGCCATTTAAAGCGGAGGTATAAACTACAGGGAAGTCTAGTTGGGTGTCATTGGCGCCCAAGTTATCAAACAAGTCAAACACTTGATCCATCACCCAATCAGGTCTTGCTCCTGGACGGTCAATTTTATTAATAACGACAATGGGGTTTAAGCCACGAGCAAATGCTTTCTGGGTCACGAAGCGAGTTTGTGGCATGGGGCCGTCAACCGCATCGACCAGTAATAAAACGCTGTCAACCATAGATAGAATACGTTCCACTTCGCCGCCAAAATCCGCATGCCCTGGGGTATCTACAATATTGATTTGATAACCTTTCCAATAAACACAAGTGTTTTTGGCTAAAATGGTAATGCCACGCTCTTTTTCAAGTGCGTTGGAGTCCATCACGCGTTCAATTTTTGGAGCTCTCTCATTCAGCGTTCCAGTTTGTTGCAAGAGCTTGTCAACAAGAGTAGTTTTGCCATGGTCAACGTGAGCAATAATGGCAATATTGCGAATTTTTTCAATCATAAAAAACCTTTAGTTGGGGAATAGCGAGATTTAATAAGTTAAGGTAATAACTGGCAATTGTTCATAGATTCAACATTATACACTAATCGCTCATTAAAGAATATCCACTCGTTAGTTGATGCTGTACTGCCAGCCCTTTTGAGTTTTATTGCGATACCAAATTTTTTTGGAGAAGCCAGTAGAATTATCAAGCAGATTTGGCTCCTCTACACCTTTGACTTGTTGATAAATTGCCTCAGGCGCGAGTAAATCATCGAATGCTACTTCTCCGCTATAAATTCTTCCATCATTTACAAATAATCCTAATTTCATACACAAGAAGGTAATAGTCGCTGTCGCAGCCAAGGCATTGCCTGCTATTTCACCTGTGCTGGCATTGATGCCTGTAGGCACTTCAATGGCCAGGATGGGTACAGTGAATTGTTGGAGGCGCTGGAGAAGACAGGCTATCTCCGGGCGAACGTGACCATGCAACCCCACACCAAAAAGGGCATCGACAATTAATTCAGGATTGCCTAAATCAATTTCAGGCGAATAAGGGTGTAGAACAATTCCTTGATGATGGCATGAATTCATTTCGTGCCATACCTCTTTATGCATTTGAGGTGGCTTTGACTTACTCAGCTGGTGTCCTACTTGCCATATTGTCGGGCTTATTCCCATTTTTTTTGCCTGCTGAGCCAAAACATAGCCTTGTCCTCCATTATCGCCACGGCCACAAAAAATACTGACCTTTTTAACTTTTGGCCACCGATGCATCAAAAAGTCGCAGGCTGCTTTACCTGAGCGCTGCATCAGTTCAAGACAAGACACTTGATATTGGTTTTGCATTAAATCCATCAGTTGTTGAAATTGTGTCACAAGATAAATAGGCGTTCTCATGTTGACCAGATGTCATTTTCCCATAGTAGAATAATAGTCTATGTAAAGAAATTTTTTCTCAATTTTGTAAGCCTTGTTTTTAGAGCATTGGAGAACTTCCCGATTTATAGTGAGGATAACATCATTCTCCTATGCTATTCACACAGAGATTATTCTCTTAAATGAAAGGCTGCCATCAGCTCCTGGGATAATCGGTTCCCGGCAACGGGATTATTTTTGTAGGCATTTTCCAAATCCTCCATTTGCTCAGAGGTTAGAAGGATATCAATCGCTTGCATGTTTTCTGCTAAATGCTGTGGATTTGAGGTTCCAGGAATGGGAATAATGTCTTCTCCTTGTGCTAATAGCCAGGCTAATGATAATTGTGCTGGTGTGTAACCTATTCTTTTTCCAATGAGCTCAAGTTCATTAACTAAACCGAGATTTTGATCAAAATTTTCGGCTTGGAATTGCGGAACATTAACTCTGAAATCAAAGCCATTCTTCCCTAAAAGATTAGATTTCTTAATCTGACCACTTAGGAAACCACGTGCTATGGGGCAATAGGCAACAAAACAAATGCCTAATTCGCGGCAGGTCCCCAAAACGGCTGTCGCCGGAGCCCGAATTCGAAGGGAGTATTCGGTTTGAACAGCAACCAGTTTGTCCTTGACTGCTGTATAAGCTGCTCGAATGGTATCAGCATCAGTTTCAGATAAACCAATGTAACCAATTTTGCCTTCATCAATAAGGTCATGCATTATCCCCATCACTTCTTCAATTGGTGTTTGATGGTCATAACGATGCAAATAGTAGAGATCAATGTGATCAGTATTTAAGCGTTTTAGGCTTTTCTCACAGGCTGTTCTGATATAAGCAGATGAATTATTGACACTCATTTCATCATTAGAGCCTGTCCTTACTACTCCGCATTTCGTTGCAAGTATAATCTGGTTACGAAAGGGTTTTATCGCTTTACCAACTAATTCTTCATTTTTACCTTTTCCATAAATATCAGCTGTATCAAAGAAATTAACCTGGTATTGGTTATGCGCATTACGAATAATTTTGACTGCATCATCAAGGCGAGCGGGTTTGCCATAAAACTCTGATAATCCCATGCAGCCAAAGCCCAATGCTGAAACATCAGGACCAATCTTACCCAATTTGCGATATTTCATGGTTTATCCCCAACGGACATGGTTTGATTTAAGCAGTTCAATTAAGTATAGAATGATTTGGCAGTAAAGTATTAAGGATTATGATTTTATTACTGAAATGGTAAAGCGGCTTGAATAATAAAAATCTTTTACATAGAATGCTGCGGTTCATCTTTAGGGATTTAAAAAGGATTTATTATGAGCTTTAAAGGATTTAAAGTGGTAATGCTGATATTATTATCAACTCAAAGTTATGCCTCTAAATTGGCATCCTCCAGTGTTTGTGATTCAACTATTGAAAATCCATGTATTGTCCAGGATAGTAAAACCCAATTTTCACCCGTCATTAGATATAGAGAGGTTGCATCAATTGCGGATGTTTACGGTGGCAATATCACAGGGATTAATAAATTTCATTTGTCAGGAAGCGAGCAACCAAGCGAAAAGGGTTGGGAGGCTATTGCCGAGTCCATTTCCAGAAAAATGGGGGCTGAAACAAAAAAAGTCATAGTGCTCGATCTTCGCCAGGAGAGCCATGGTTATCTCAATGGCAGAGCAATTACCTTGGTTAGCGCCTATAACTGGATAAATTTGGCCAAATCCAATACCCAGAGTACTTTCGACCAGGAAAACTGGTTGGCTGGCTTAAGATCCAGAAAAATTGTTAACGGTGTTTTAACGGTGCCGCAGTATGTCGCCAAACAATATTCTCACGGCAAATCAATGGTAGTGAGCACTGTAAAAAATGAAGAATATTATGTATATAAAAAAGGATTCGATTATTATCGCATTTTTATATCCGATCACCGTGCTCCTTTAGATTCTGAAGTGGATGCGCTTGTCGCACTGATAAAAAATAATCCGGAAGACACCTGGTATCATGTTCATTGCCGGGGAGGAAAAGGCCGCACGACAACCGTTTTCGCCATGTTTGATATGTTAAAGAATGCAGACAAGGTTAGTTTTGAGGAAATTATCGCGCGACAAGCTTCCATTCCACCTTTTTATAATTTGATGGTGACCAATCGTGAAATCCCTGAATTAACTCCTTATTATGAGCAAAGACTGCAATTTTTGATTCATTTTTATGAATTTGCTCGTCAATCCCTGATGGGATATTCAGGCACCTGGTCAGAATGGAAGAAGCTTAATATTTAGTGTCCTTTGCAAGAAGGACATGTTAAAGGCCTTCATTTGAAATGAAACGAATTTCATGAAGGCTTGGCACTCAATTACTTTCAGTGAGAATAAAATTACAATTTCTTGAATTGAGTGTTGGTTTTCTCATGATTTATCTGCCTCAAGAGCAGGGTAAAATCATACTTTGATTATATAAAGCAAAATTTGAGTCATTCCCGCGCAAGAAGGAATCCATTTCTGTAGCAAACTCTTTCGTATCTTGCAGGATAGATTCCCGCCTGTGCGCGGGAATGACAAAATATGCTCAAATTTATAGGGTATCACGGCTCATAATCAACTTAAGTTGGTATGATTTTGCCCTGGTCCCAAGATAAGAAAACCTTGATTTAATCGTAAAAATGCATTACGAATTATTATATTAGTCATAGAAAATAATTGGTATTTGTTTGCTAGACTAATAGTAAGAAGTAAATATGGGGGATATTTATGAAACAACTAATATTACATCCCACCGATATTAGCCAATGGCATGCCCTAGTTAATGAAGCGCAAGCAGCTACCAGGCTGATATTGAATGAAAACACGGAAAGTTATTTGGTTTTTTTGCTGATGCGCTTTTCTCAAGGTACAAAACTTATCGAATCTGTTGTTGCTCTTGATTTTCTTGAATCCATGCGAAAACCTCGCCAGTTACAAGTCGAATTATTAAGGGATGTGGGGGATAAAAGCTTATTATTTTGTGGTTTATTTCCAGGCATTGCTAAAAAACGCCATGTGAGTTTGAGTTATTTTTCTGACATGGGGCAAGCGGCTTACTTGACTGTTGGAGAGCTTGAAGAGAATCAGACAGCCAATTTGTATTTTCAATTAAGCGAGCAATTTATTACTTTGCAGCAAGTACTGCAAGCCATGAGAGGAGAGTATATCCAGTTTAGCCAGTCAAACTGTGGAGTCCTGGCAAATCCTGATTTGACTATGCAGTAAACACAGGTTCATTTTATTTGCGAAATAGCAGAGTAACGTCGATTGAATCAAAAGTGTATTTTTGATTGCAAAAATCACAAGTGATTTCTATTTGCCCTTTTTCTTTAATTAATTCTTCCGCTTCTTCTGCTCCCAGGATAGCAATGACTTGTTTCATTTTTTCCTGATTACAACGGCATTGGAAACGAGTAGTACGGCTTTCGAATATCCTTAATTCCGTTTCATGATAAAGACGATAGAGTAGTGTTTGATTGTCTATGGTCAGCAATTCATCTTCGGTAACTGTTTGTCCCAGCTGAACGGCATATTCCCAAAATTGCTCTCTTTGGATTGTATCTTGACCTGGCATGAGTTGTAATAGCATACCTGCCGCCATCTCTTCATTGACAGCTAACCACACGCGAGTAGCAATTTGTTCTGATTGGGCAAAATATGTCATCAGATTTTCGCTCATGGAAGTGGATTGAATAGGTATCAGGCTTTGATAGGCTTGAGTTTGGTTGTCCTGACTTATAGTGATGACCATTCGACCTTGAAGAAACGCGGTCGCATAATCAGCAATTTCAAGACCCTCTGCACATTTTGCAAAGCCTCTTATATTTAAATTGTGATCGCATTGAACAAGTAATAGGGATAATCTTTCGTCACCTTGAAATTGTAGACTTAAATTTCCTTCAAATTTAATACTGCTTGCCAAGAGTAAACAAGAAACTAACGCTTCACCTAAAAGATTTTTTACCATGGGTGGGTAATTACGTTGGTTCATGATATTTTGAAATGTTTTTTCAATATGAACAATTTCGCCACGGATATTCGCATGTTCAAAAATAAAACGCTGTAAGGTGTCTGCTTCTTTCATTTCAAACCTATAACACAAATTTGCCTATTCTATCATAAAATGTTCATCTCAGGCCTTTTCTGAATTCAGTTATTTTGAACAAAATCTTACAGGGGGAGCAAAGGTTTCTATAGCCAGAGTATCTTAATTATTTTTCAATTTTCCTGGAGAAATTGATTTCATCGACTATCCTTAAAAAACCCCCTTTTTAAAATTGTAAGGAGTTATTATGAAAAATAACAGTTTACTTTTCCCCTTGTTTAAAACAATAGACAAATTACTGTTTGGTATAGAAGAAATTAAAGAAATAGAAAAAGAACCAGAGTATATTTTGTGTGACAATGAAGACGAGTTTGATGTAGAGCGTTCTATCAATTAATTCTTGCGTGAAAAAGAAAGGCTGGGTGATAATGCCTTTTTTTTGAACGGGAATAAAGTATGTTGAATAGCCAACAAATGGCTGCGGTAAAATATATTGATGGGCCTTTGTTGGTTCTGGCTGGGGCTGGAAGCGGTAAAACAAGAGTTATTACACAAAAAATTGGTTATTTAATTAATTCATGTGGTTATAATGCCAACTCCATTTGTGCCGTTACTTTCACGAATAAAGCAGCGAATGAAATGCGCGCAAGAGTTTCTGCCTTTTTACCTGCTGCAAGCAGGCGGGGATTAAAAGTTGCCACATTTCATACATTAGGCTTAAGCATTATCAAGCGTGATGTTGCTCGATGCGATTTGAAACCGGGATTTTCTATTTTTGACAGTGAAGATTGTTTACAAATTTTGCGGGGTTTTTTACCCATTAATAAAGCAACCGATAGAGACTTTACCCTCAAAATTCAACAACAAATTTCTCTTTGGAAAAATAATTTATTGAATCCTGAATTAATACTTCAAAATCCTCCGGAAACTCTTTTATGTGACGAGGCTTTAACAATTTATCCACGTTATCAAGAAGCATTAAAGGCATATAATGCGGTGGACTTTGATGATCTGATTCGGTTACCTGTTGGTCTATTGAATGATCATGCTGATGTGTTGGAATATTGGCAGAATAAAATTCGCCATTTGTTGGTAGATGAGTATCAGGATTCAAACACTAGCCAGTATCTTCTGGTAAAAAAATTGGCTGGGGTTCGTGCCCACTTTACGGTGGTAGGTGATGATGATCAATCGATTTATGCCTGGCGTGGCGCCAAACCAGAGAATTTAGCACAGTTACAAAAAGACTTTCCTCAGTTAAAGATTATTAAATTAGAGCAAAATTACAGGTCAACCAGCCGGATTTTACATGCTGCCAATCATCTGATTGCTAATAATCAACATTTATTTGAAAAAAGATTATGGAGTGATTTGGGGCATGGGGAGTTATTAAGGGTTGTCAGCTGTAAGGATGAGCAGGATGAAGCGGAACATGTGATCGCGGATTTAATAAGTCATAAATTACGTAACCGGACAAGTTATAACGATTACGCTGTCTTATATAGAGGAAATCATCAGGCGAGAATATTTGAAAAGGTATTAAGACATCACGGTATTCCTTATCATATTAGCGGAGGCCAGTCCTGGTTTGCCAAGTTAGAAGTCAGAGATATTTTTGCCTATCTTAAATTGCTTTGTAATGAAGCAGATGATGCCGCTTTTTTGCGAGCGATTACTACTCCTAAACGTGGTATAGGAGAAACCAGTCTAGATGCTCTGGGGCGCTATGCTCAATCCAGAGGAATAAGTTTATACCACGGGTCAGATCATTTGGCCTTGTCTGAGTTTGTTGCAGAGAAACAGAGAATTATTTTCCATGATTTCAAATTTTGGATGGAAGACATTAAAAAACGCATCATTTCGGGTTCCGTTCTGGAGCATTTAAGGCAAATGGTGGAAGATATTGGGTATGAAGCTTATATTTATGAACAATGTGATTCTCCCGCCAAGGCACAAAAAAAAATGGACAATGTATGGGAGCTTTTAGAATGGGTTAATCGCTTGTTGAATAAGGAGCCTGAACAATCCCTCATTGATGTGGTGAATAAATTAATATTAATCGATATATTGGAACAATCCGATGAATCTTCAAGTGATGTAGTCCAATTAATGACATTGCATGCCTCAAAAGGTTTGGAATTTCCTTTTGTTTATTTGGTAGGGATGGAAGAAGAGTTATTACCTCATCGAGTGAGCATTGATGATGACCAAATTGAAGAAGAAAGAAGATTGGCTTATGTAGGGATCACGCGTGCGCAGAAGGGGTTATGCTTTACTTTAGCCAAGCAAAGACGCCGTGCTGGAGAACTGCAAGATTGTGTTCCAAGCCGATTTTTGGATGAATTGCCTCAAGAGAGTTTGGAGTGGTTTGGTAAAGGCGGTGAGCGTTGTGAAGAGCAATCAAAAAAACTGGCCAAATCGCATCTGGAAGGACTGAAAAACTTGTTGAGCTAAGAGTAAATTATATTTATCTTTGGTAAGGATAGTGATTAAAAAATCTAGCATGTCGATTAGTCCCCCCTAAATTTAAACGTGAAATTAGAATCTTGCTTGTTTAAACTGCAAGTCGATATGCTTAATATGAAAAAATAAGTAAGTGCTCTATGATGAGTGGGATGCGCCTGTATTAATTAGCTTGTTTATTGAGAAAAATATGAAACTGCGCTACAGGTAAGCATAGGTTAAGATTTCTGCAAACTTACCGACGTTTCAAAAAAAAGCTTTAGTTCTATAAACTATATTTGTTTTCAATTTATTGTCTTAAATTTGCCCTGCATTTGAATTGTAGATTCAGATATTAATCTATACTTCTTTATTATAGGTCGCAAAAATTTATTTTGATGCAATTTCAATCTCTGTAATCTATAAAGATAATTCATTATGCCTCTAGATGGTTTTTCATTGTATACAGATTCAACAATTAGAAATGCTGCAAAATATGCTTATGATCATTACTTAGGGGTACCTTACAAGGAGGTAAACCAAGAATCAACACCAGCAAATATTGGGGGAATAACAGTATACAGACAAACTCACGGCCTGTCCCATGTTTTGCGCACAATGACTTATTCTGAAACAATCGTGGAGGAAGCGCAAAAAGCTAAATTAAGAGGTGAGACGTTACAAACTTTTGCAGATGGGCGAAGTCTAGCTGATGTTACTCCAGACGAGCTCAAAAAGATCATGGTTGCCCAGGTTTTTTTTGTTACCGGAAGAGAAGGCCAAGGATCTGATCCAGAAAGCCTTAAAAAGTATCATGAATTAAGTCGAAAAGCATTTTTGAATTACATTGAAGTAAATAAATCAACATTAATTCCAGATGTTTTCAAGGATCAAGCTGAAGTAAATTTTTATGCGGATATTATTGAGGATAAAGATCATAACGAAACAGCAAGTCCAGCACATATGCTTATTAATCAATGCCATATGATCGATTCAATGAGAGAAATACAACCCCCGGAATCCAATATAGAGCATTTTTTCAGTGAACTCCAACCTTGGATAGGTTCAAAAGGGGCTGAGGCTTTTTTTGCCAAACAAAGACAATTCTTTCAAGCTACCTATGAAGTCGTTTTTGGTTTTGACTCCACTAATAATGAACCACATCTTGTTTTTCCTGGGTTAGGGCGCTATGTCATTGGTGGAGATGGTAATCCAATAAGAGAGCCATCGCAAGAAGGTGAGATGCAAGGTAAATTAAAATTTTTCCCTCAGGATTACAAACTGCAAGAAAATGAACGCTTCATGCGGGTGGATGAATATTTGAAACTTGATGAGGTACAACATAGGTTTCCTTCTAGAGGAGAAAAACTTGCAGGAGGAATGGCAGGTCTCAATGAGTATCAATACATGCAGAGACTGAATTCCAGAGAAAAAGGGCTATGTGAAACAAGCGTTGATTTTTGTTTAGGACAGTTAAAGACAGCAAATCATAAAGCAAAAATCGAACCTATAAAAAATGCTCTTCAGTCAGCTGCGGGTAAACGCAGAAGAGAGCCTAATGTTGATGAAATAGCAGCGGCACGCATCATCCAGCAAATTATAGCAAATCCAGATTTTGTCCATGAGGATCATGTGCTCTTAAATGGAAAAAAACTTGAGGAACAATTTTTCCGAGATTTATTATTGAAATGTGATATGGCTATTGTAGGCTCCTTATTAAATGATACTGATATTCACAATATTGATACATTCATGCAACATGAACGAAACACCAAGTTTCACGCAACCGGAGAAAACCCAATACCGAGAAATATTGGTGAAGAATGGGCAAAGTTAAGGCGCACTGGTGCTGGAGATATAAAACAAGATTTAATATTTTTGATGCAAAATGATTCCTGGTACTATAGTCGGGTTAATGCAATTGCTCAAAATAGAGATAAAGGATCGACATTTAAAGAGGTGCTCATTAGTACCTTAATGACACCACTTACAAGCAAATCCTTGAGTGACACATCTCACGTTACTCCTCCGAAGACTTTATTTCGAGGATTAGATTTGCCGGATGAGTTTAAAAATAAATTAATCCATCAATCTGAAACTATTATTGCTAATACTACGGGATATCTTTTTACTAATCCTTCTGCAGAAATATTTAATCAGATAAAATTAAATGACTCTAGTCAAATGTTTGCCAGTACATGCTTAAGTACATCCATAAATATTGAAGTTCCAAGAATAGTTTTTGATTCAAATACCATATTTGAGATACTCGATCCGGATGGTTTTCTGGAGGCCAAGCAGGTTGGAAGACATGAAGAGGGCTCTGAAACGGAATTCTCCATTTATTTGCCAGAAGACGTAGGCCTAATTCCAATAAATGTAGCTAAAGATGATAAAACTTCGGCTGGGAATGAGCGACATATCATTACATTTGTCGCCGTAAAAAGCCCTGATTTTATCCCACAACATGAGAGTGGTTATGCCCTTGAACCTTATTTAGAGATGCAAATATCTAAGTTAGATACAGTGATAGATGATGTTGAAATGCAAATTGCAGAATCATTTTTACGCGATCCCTATGATCAAGCTATATCATCACTGGAACGGCAAATTAGATTGCCTGTCAGGGGATATTGGGAACAAGCATCTCAATTTTTAAGGTCAGTTCATGATGGTAAAATCTCTCCTGAGCTTAAAGCCTTTTATGAGTCAACAGTATTACCGATAATCAAAGAATGTCGGACGGCAATTGAGGAAAATAATTTAACTAAAATGCAAACTGCTCTAGCGAAATTTCCAAGCGATAAGGAATGGGGAAAATTTAGAGATGAATCAATTTTGACGATTAAACCAGAGATAGATCAGCTGAGAAAGAATCTACAAAAGAAAATAGTACTTCAAAATGAAATTTTACCAGCCTTAGAACAATGTAAAAGATCACTCGACAGTCAGGACATTTCAAAGGCAGTAGATGCACTTGATAAATTACCATCAGAGACAAGGTTGGAGTCAATCAATGCATTACAATTGAAAAGTATTAGCCGTGAGCTTAAAGAAAATCTGCAACCACTTCGCAATGCAGTTATAACACCAATGATTACTGACCCTGAAAAAATAAAAATACGCTATAACTCACTTTTGGCTGAAACAACAAAACAGATCGCTATCATAGAAAAAGAAAATATCGAAGATTTGTCTGACTTGGGGAATATAATTTTAAATCTCAATTTTTGTTCAGAGAGTATTCAGACTCTTGAGGCTGAAAAAATCAAGTATGGTCATGCAATAAAGCCTATCGATGTGTCTGATTTAAATGCATTAAAAGATCGCCTCCAATTAATTAACCAAAACTTAATTCAGACTGTAATAGATATTGCTAGAAATAATTTAGAGCAAATAAAAGGGGCCTCAGAGTTCCATACGCATGAAAAACAGGTAAAAAATTGTCTTGATATACTAAATAATCTTGAGAAAACATTAGATGGCTCAGAGGCGGCAGTAAAGCAGAAATCCGATATTGAACAATTGAGAGGCGCGTTAATTGATAAGCAAAAAGAGCGTGCTGAAATATTTCCATTGCAACAAAGAAGCATGGCTTTAATTGCTCAACTACAGAATATATCTATCCTTAATCATGAACAATTGCATCAGAATAGGAGAGCTCAATTACACCAAAATGACTTATCTAAGGCCCAACAACTTGATTTGAGATTTAAAGAGCAAGTGAGTGCTCGTTTTAAAGCTGAATTCAATAACGATAACGCGAACATTGATCAGCTGATTGCTTTTTTAGAGAAGCAAACTCCGTCTACATTAAAAGAGGAGTTGGGAATATCTGAACAGAATGCGCAACAGTTACATGATTTACTAAAAATTTTAGTACAACCAACATCCGTTAAAGGTGAAATAGAACACAGAATAGAAGCAATTGATAAACTGTCAAGCGCAATAGGCCTAAACCCAGTCAAACTTGAACCTCTACCTCCAATTTCTGTAGCACATGATGAGGAAGGAGAACTTCGCTCATGGAGCTTTAAGTAAAGTTTTCAGCACTAGTGAAAAAAATCTTCTTGCGATTGCCCTTTCGGTGTGCTCGAGTGTTATCTTTTGGTTAGGAAAAGTTAAAGGTTATTGGATTTACCCATATAACCCTTATTTTTCTTACTTTAATTGAATTAATTTATCCGTAGACCATGAATTATACGCATTAATACCCTCTTACTGTTTAGTTTTTAGCGCTAATTGGTAGTCACTCTCATTTGCCTTGAGAGAGATTGATCCGCTCAGGAAGTTCTTCAATGAAAATTTGTGTACGGGTTTTTTCCCCTTTTTGGCTAAATAGTCTGTGTTGATTGTAGTCTGATTGCTTTTTAGCGTGTTCCAGCGTTTCACGCAATGTTTCGCCTTTTGCAGGATGGCGTATTTTTTCTTTTAATTGATTGAGCGCGACGATCTTTTTATCGGCTAATTCGCGACCTATAACGATGTCTTTAAGATGCTTTCTTTGAAATTTCTCTATTCGAGCAACAGCATGCTCAACTTGCCATTCCTGTGATGGGCGTTCGGCATTAGTATTTAATTTAACATCGAATTCTTTGGCTACCCCCCATTGTTTATTCCATGCTTCTCTAAGATTTAACGTGTGAGGTTTTTTGTCAGAAGGATTGAGTTTACTGGCAGAAAAATCCCAGAGTGCTGCCAGGCCATATATGGGTGAAGCAACAGTTTTTAATAACCAGGTAGGAATATCCATATTATGATCATGATCGGACTCAGGATCCAGGCGATCCTTCAGGAGTTTTTCAAATTGGTGATGGTGTTCTTGTTCTTCACCATGTTCCTCTTCATGACTGTGCCCAATAAAATAGTGTGCATCTTCAAAGCCTTCGCTAATAATGGCAACGAGTGCGGAAAGAATCTGCGGTACTCCCGGCATACGATCCGATGTGACTGCAACGCTGATCAAATGCCCCATAAACAGAAGGATACGCAGTGGGGTGATGGTTAATTTTAAAAGAATGCGAAAGGGGTTAACTATTTGTAACCAATTTTCGGTTTCACGTAAGTGTTGATATCCATTGGTTATTGTTTCGTAAATTTTTTGGAATATGCTCTTATTACTACGAGTTGCTTCATCGACCATATCCAGTGATTCAGCGGTGTTTTGTATGTTAAAGACGATAGCCGAAGCACCAGTTATAATGGGATTGATAACCCCCATAATAAAACTGGGCATTTTTTTCATCCAGTCAAATAAAGGGCGGGCGTTTGTAGCAATCGTCCACCATGTTCCAGCAGTACAAACGGTTAGGGCTAGTGCCAGTCCAACAAGAAAAACGGCAGTAGTTGCTATAAACACATTGCGTACAGTTAAACCTTGACTTAAATCATCGCGAATTTTGTTATACCATTTGACAACCGTATTATTGTTGATCATATCGGTGACAGCATTATAGGTTAGCATTCCATAAGCAGCGCCCGCAACGATAGCCATTGGAAGGATTATAATGGGCCACAATGCAAATGGAATGGCAGCAAAAAACGGAATTACTGTAAAGGCTTCAACAATAAGATAGGTGCTTCCCAGCCCCATGAAAAGGCCAGCAACCACACTAAAGCCTTTGACAATATGAAATTGAAAATGACGCTTTTCCCATCGTTTTATCCATTCGTCTTGCTTATTTAAAGCAAGCCAGTCAATGAGTTCCTTCGTGTATTTGGATGGGTTTGGGGATTGATTGTTTTTATCTGAAAATAATTGCAGGGCAAACCACTTTTCCATGTCCGAGAGTGTTTTTTCAATTTGGCGCTTTCTTTTTTTACTTTCTTGATTGAGTTCTTTATGACCAAATTCACCCAATAATTCTAACTGTCTTTTATAATCTTTGAAAAATTGCGGGCAATTTTCTTCGTCAGTGTTTGGAAAATGAGTGAGCAAATACTCTTTCGCCAGGTAATTCTTAAGATAGTTAAATTTAAACAGTTTATTAAGAGCGCCTTTTATGTTTTGTAAATAGATTTCGCCCTCATAAGCTACTGATAATACAAAACCGGCGAAAGCTAAAGGCAGTGCGGGCAAAAGAGCATACATGCCTCCAAAGCTTAAAAAGCCAAGTATCAGGCTTGCTCCTGTCGTCAGTAAAAGAAGAAACAAGTAATAAGGGATTTTTTGGGGCTTGATAGGTATATTTTTTATATTCATTGTAGTATATTTGCTCATTGATGCGTAATGCAGAACTTTATACCAAATGAAAATGATTATCAATAGCATTAATATCAAAAAAGGTATTTTTTGTCTTTGTTTCAATTCAACAATAAAGTTTGTTTGCAATATTCGTTTCATCAGGTAGTATCAAAAACGATTTAAATAACTTAGGAGAGGATATGCGTTTTAACCAATGGATGACCTGTATCACATCAGGATTAATACTCGCCAGTAATTCATGTTTTGCAACGACGTCGCCTGTTCATGAGCAATTGCAAGTTCCACAATGCCTTGCTGCAAAAATAACCATACCTCATAAGGTCTTGGCCGAGAACAAAGAGTTTAAAATTATTGATGTCTCATCATCTGATGTAGAGACTCTGACTATTCTGGCTGATAAAGTAAATTGTGGTCATTTTGTGAATGTGAGTCACAAATTAACAGGGACATTAGCGGCAAACCAACAGCAATCTGCTCAAAAGTTACTGCAAAAAAAGCTCATTAAACCGTTTGGTGTATTCAAACTACATAAAGACGTTTATGAAATCAAGCATGAAGAAGAAGTCAATGCAGCATTAAAAGAAGTAGCCTCTGACAACATATGGCAAACTTTGACTCATCTGACTTCCTATTATAATCGCTCTGCAACTAAGGATACAGGTGTTGAAACGGCTAATTGGTTAAAATCCAAATTTGAACAGATGGCTGTTGAGTATGGCCGAACTGATACTTCGACCTTTTTTGTAAAAACCGGGTGGTACAAACAACCTTCCCTGGTTACCGTGATTGGCAAAGACATCCAGGCTCCCGCTATTGTCATTGGTGCTCATATGGATACTCTTGATGGTCGTATGCCTGGCGCTGGTGATGATGGTAGTGGCTCATCAAGTATTATGGAAGCAGCACGGGTTATCTTGTCATCTAAAGCGACATTTAAGCGCCCCATCTATTTTATTTGGTATGCCGCTGAAGAAAGAGGTTTGGTTGGCTCACAACACGTCGTTCAACACTTTCAGGAACAATCAATTCCAGTGAAGGCTGTGGTGCAATTTGACATGACAGGCTATCGAAATGATGCCAATGATCCAACGATGTGGGTATTTACTGATTACACAGATAAGAATTTAAGTAATTATCTGGCCAAATTAATTGATCATTATATTCGCGTACCGGTAGATTATTCACGATGTGGTTATGGCTGCAGTGATCATGCTTCCTGGAATGAAGAAGACATTCCTGCTGCTTTCCCATGCGAAACCAGTTTTGCTGATCACAATCCATACATCCATACTTCTTCTGATAAAATGGATTTATTGAATTTGGAACATATGACCAACTTCTCCAAACTGGCTGTAGCATTCGCTATTGAGCTGGCCTCAGAATAATTCTCTTACACTTCCCTGGATAGTTTATTCAGGGAAGTAATTCTGTTTTGAATGACTTATATCTCCTCTTTTTACTAATTAAAACAATGTTTGCTCACTAGTGAATAAAAGAATTTCTTATATTTACTCGCTCTTAATTTTGTCTTAATGATTAACAGCTATAATTATTACTGGCTAATTTGATTTATTATTTATCATGACTAAAATAATTGATTCTTTAAAAAACTCTGATGTGCCCCATTTGTATTTATTAAATATTGGATTAACAAGAGAGGAATATAGCGATACCTCAAAGATGAGTCGTGATGAAAAGCAACAATTGGTTAATAACATAATTGCCAAGGCTTCTCATGAAGAAATTTTGAAAATTATTAATGATTTCATGGTGTTGGAACTTTCAATAGAGTCAAATGATCCAATTCGTACTGGCAATCGTCTTATAGGTCAATTGCTTCTTGGCTACATTACCAAAATTGATCAACAGAATTTTATTACTTTTTATGATAAAGAAATAAAAAATGGGAATAAAACATTAGGCGATTATTTAATCCCGGAACAAGTGAAGCAAATTTGGGCTGTTATAAAAAATGCGGCTGCAAAATATTTTACTGAAAATCACAGAGATAATGATTATCAAGCATTTTTAAATAAAGGGTTTAAAATTATACCGATTTTTTATTATCAGCAGCAATTCCCTGAAGTTACTCCCGAGCAATTTATCCAGGGAGTAAGACCAATTGAATTAACCAGAGAAAGAGATGAAATTAAAGACGCGTTTCATAGGAATCTGGCAGCAGATGTAACTATCCCGGAGTTTTCTGCGAACGATGATTTGATGACAAGATTACATGAAATAAAAACACATATCTTGACTACTGAATGGAAAGTAGGAAATTATCTTTTGTTTAAAGGAGGGGTTATGCATGGAGACAAGCGTCTTCCTCACCGAGTCAATGATATTCTTGATTTGATTGAAAAAGTTGAAAATGGTAAGTTAGAGCCTAAAGTTGCTTACGCACAAATTGTTGAGAAAGCTAAAGAGGCTTTGGACAACCCAAGGAACGGCCGATTTTCTGAAACGACTGATTTTTATCAAGACATATATAATCATCATATCCTTAGCGATGATTATAATTTTAACCATACCGTGCAATTAACAACGGACCATGCGCATTTATTGTAACTTCGACCGTTAAAATAATCAGTTGGTGGCTTTGAATGATGTCTTGAAGTCTGGTTTAATTTACAGATTCAGGACATCATAAATAGCCTAAAATCATATTTCTTTATTGCCTGTTTTATTATCTGTAATAGGTGGGCAACTAAATTCCTCAGTGATTTTATTTTCTCCATCCACTGCCTGTAATATGACCGGAAATTGCCATAAATAATGTAAGTGCTTTAATACCTCATTAGTTGAACTTCCAAGTGGTACCCTGTTTTGTTGGGAGTACCTTAAAGTCAAAGAGCGGTCTCCTTGCAAATCAACAGAATAGACTTGAATATCAGGTTCCAGATAACCCAGATTATATTGTCTGGATAATGCTTCTCTGATTTGCTGATATCCCCATTCGTCGTGAATGGCATTGATGTATAATTCGGAGTTGCGATCATCATCAACAATATGGAACAGTTTTAAATCTCGTATAAGTTTTGGTGACAGATATTGAGCGATAAAGCTTTCATCTTTGTAGTTGCGCATGGCTGTATCAAGGCTTGTGAGCCAATCTGTGTTCGCGAGATATGGAAACCACTTTTTGTCTTCCTCTGTGGGGTTTTCACAAATTCGTTTGATGTCTTGCATCATGTGGTAGCCAAGGGTATATGGATTAATACCATTGTAATAAGGACTATTGTATGCTGGTTGCATGATGACATTGGTGTGACTTTGTAGTATTTCCAGCATAAATTCATCGGTCACTAAACCTTCATCATACAAGGCATGCAAAATAGTATAATGCCAAAAGCAGGCCCATCCCTCATTCATCACTTTAGTTTGTCCCTGAGGATAAAAATATTGGGCCAATTTTCTTACTATACGCACTATTTCTCTTTGCCAGGGCTCTAATAGAGGGGCATTTTTTTCTATAAAATAGAGAATATTCTCCTGAGGTTCTTCTGGAAAGCGTTTTTTTTGCCCGTTTTTATCGATTTGCTTACTGAAAGGTATCGTTCTCCATAATTCATTAACTTGTGATTGCATGTAGATTTCACGGTTTTGCTGCCGAATTTTTTCTTCCTGGATAGATAAGGGTGCAGGATGCTTGTAACGATCAACACCGTAATTCATAAGGGCATGACAAGCATCAAGCACTGATTCCACAGCATCTATGCCGTAACGCTCTTCACAATCGCTGATGTACTTCTTGGCGAATACCAGATAGTCAATAATAGCATCCGCGGAAGTCCACATTTTAAATAAGTAATTGTTCTTAAAAAAAGAATTGTGACCATAGCAGGCGTGAGCGATAACCAAGGCTTGCATAGCCATGGTATTTTCTTCCATTAAATAAGATATACATGGGTTGGAATTAATTACTAGTTCATACGCCAAACCCATTTGCCCTCTTTTATAACTTTTCTCAACACTGACAAAATGTTTGCCAAAAGACCAATGGTGATAACCGATGGGCATGCCTACTGAAGAGTAAGCATCCATCATTTGTTCGGCGGTAATGATCTCAATCTGGTTTGGATAGGTATCCAAATTAAAGCTTTTGGCGATGCGTGCGATTTCGCGATCATAGGCCTGTATTAACTCGAAAGTCCATTCTGCACCAGTTGATAGAGGCTTTTTTCTCATACCGTTTTCCTTTTAAATAATTCGCGAAATACAGGATAAATGTCAGCGACATTATCAATATTTTCCATAGCAAAATTAGGATAACGTTCTTTTACTTGTTGATATACTTCCCACAAACTTTGATGATGACGGGGCATAATTTCAATATAAGCAAAATATTGCAATAAAGGCATAATTTTTTCCTGTAGCAACTCCTGACAGTAAGGAGAGTCCGCATTCCAGTTATCGCCATCGGATGCTTGGGCAACATAAATATTCCAGGCTTGAGGAGGATAGCGTGCCTCAATGATGGTATTTAATAACTCCAGGGCACTCGAAACAACGGTGCCGCCCGTTTCGCGTGAATAAAAGAATTCCTCTTCGTTAACTTCTTTGGCTGAGGTGTGATGGCGGATAAAAACCAATTCAATTTTTTCGTAATTTTTGGTAAGAAACATGTAGAGTAAGATGAAAAAGCGTTTCGCAATATCTTTTTTAGCTTCATCCATGGAGCCTGATACGTCCATCACACAAAACATCACAGCTTGAGTGGAGGGTGATGGCACTCGCACACGGTGATTATAACGCAGGTCGATTGTGTCTATAAATGGTACGGTTTGTATCTTTTTTTTGAAAAATTCAATGTCTCTTTCAAGCTTCAAAATGTCTAGTTTGTCCGGATTGGCTAATTGCTTCAGGCGTTCAAGTTCTTCTTCAGCCTCTTTTAAGCGCTTTTTATAGGGGGAGGCTAAAGCGACACGACGTCCTGTTGCCTGTTTCATTGAGCGAAGGACATTAATATTATTAGGTATTCCACTAGTGGTTACGCCAGCTCTTACTGTTTTATAAGTGCTAATTCTTGCTAATTCTTTTTTTACCAAATCGGGTAATTCCAGATCTTCAAAATAGAGCTCCAAAAACTCTTCACGAGATAATTCAAAAACAAAATTATCTTCGCCTTCACCGCTATCGCTGGCATTACCTCCTGCTCCTCCAGCGCCACCGCCGCCGGGCCTTTTTATCCTGTCTCCGGCGATGAAATTATCATTTCCAGGAAGTACGCGTTCAATATGGCCACCATGGCCTCTGTGAAATTGAGGTTCATAAATGTCTTTGGCTGGTATAGTGATTTGTTCACCTTGGTCAATTTCAGTGATACTCCGTTTTCCGACAGCCTCAGAAACAGCTTTTTTAATCTGGCTTTTATAGCGGCGTAAAAAACGTTGGCGATTAACCGTGCTTTTTTTTCCAGCATTTTGTCGTCTATCAATTAATTGCGACATAATTGTTAGCTCCACACCTTCTGCAGGGTAAGTTTTTGTTAGCCAGGTTATAAGCAGTATCTGATTTTGGGTTCCATTTTATAGTTTCAGATAGTTACTTATAACTCTGACTGTATTTCATAACCTGTCACGTTATGAATTATGCTACCTATTATTGTGACTTCCTGACTCTCAAGTACCATTCACAAAGTAAGCGAACTTGCTTTCGTGTGTAGCCTTTCTCTACCATTCGAGAGATAAACTCTTCATGTTTTTTCTTATCTTCTTCAGATGCTTTGGCATTGAAAGAAATAACGGGTAACAAATCTTCAGTATTGGTAAACATTTTTTTCTCAATGACTGATTTTAGTTTTTCATAGCTATTCCATACAGGGTTTTTGCCTCGGTTATTTGCTCGAGCGCGCAGTACAAAATTGACTACTTCATTACGGAAGTCTTTAGGATTGGAGATCCCTGCCGGTTTTTCGATTTTCTCCAGTTCCAGATTTAATAAGGCTCGGTCAAATATCTCGCCAGTATCCGGGTCGCGATAATCCTGATCTTGAATCCAGAAATCAGCATAGGTAATGTAGCGGTCGAATATGTTTTGTCCATATTCAGAATACGATTCCAGGTAAGCGGTTTGAATTTCCTTGCCTATAAAATCGACGTATTTGGTCGCCAAATATTCTTTAATGAAGTTCAGATAAGTTTCATGCAGTTCTTGAGGAAATTGTTCCTGCTCGATTTGGCGTTCCAGCACATACATTAAATGAACCGGGTTTGCCGCCACTTCCGTGTGATCGAAATTGAATACTTTTGAAAGAATTTTAAAGGCAAACCGAGTGGATATTCCGCTCATACCTTCATCAACCCCTGCAAAATCTCTATACTCCTGATAGGATTTTGCCTTGGGATCGGTATCTTTCAAACTTTCTCCATTATATACACGCATTTTGGAGTAAATACTGGAGTTTTGTGGTTCTTTTAAACGGGTTAATACAGAAAATTGGGCTAGCATATCCAGGGTACCAGGTGCGCAAGGGGCATTGGCTAGAGAGCTGTTATGGATTAATTTTTGGTAGATTTTGATTTCTTCAGAAACACGCAGGCAATAAGGTACTTTGACTATGTTGATTCGGTCTATAAATGCCTCGTTATTTTTATTGTTTCTAAAGGATTGCCATTCTGATTCATTGGAGTGGGCTAGTATAATTCCCTCAAAAGGAATAGCTGACAGTCCTTCTGTTGCATTGTAATTTCCTTCTTGGGTGGCAGTCAGTAAAGGGTGTAGAACTTTGATCGGCGCTTTAAACATTTCCACGAATTCCAAAAGCCCACGGTTGGCTCGACATAAGCCCCCGGAGTAACTGTAGGCATCGGGATCGTCTTGAGAAAATTCTTCCAATTTACGTATATCAACTTTACCGACCAGAGAAGAAATGTCTTGATTATTTTCATCGCCAGGTTCTGTTTTTGCGATGGCAATTTGCTTGAGTCGAGAAGGTTTGACTTTAATAACCCGAAATTTGCTGATGTCGCCATTGTATTCCTGTAATCGTTTGACGGCCCAAGGGGACATTAAATAGCGTAGGTAGCGCGTTGGGATACCAAAACGTTCTCTAAGTAATTCTCCATCCTCCTGGGGATTAAATAATGACAGCGGAGATTCAAAGACAGGGGAACCTTTTATTGCATAAAAAGGAACTCTTTCCATTAAGTCTTTCAATTTTTCTGCGATGGAAGATTTACCGCCACCAACAGGCCCTAAAAGGTATAAAACCTGTTTTGTCTCTTCTAAACCTTGAGCAGCATGCTTCAAAAAGCCAACGATTTGCTCAATGGGTTCTTCCATTCCATAAAAATCTTCAAAGACTTCATAATGATGGATTATTTTATTTGAGAAAATTCGTGATAGAACCGGATCATGCCGAGTGTCTATCAATTCAGGTTCGCCTATCGCCATAAGCAAACGTTCTGCTGGGTTGGCATATGCTGTCGGGTCCGTTTTGCACAACTCCAGATACTCGTCCAAACTCATGTCTTCTTCTTTGTTATCAACAAATCGTTTGGTATAACCCGCTAAAAAATCTTGTGTATTCATGCGCCATCCCCTTTTACTTAACCCTGAGAAGGATATAATGTGAGTCTTTTTTTACTCTTTCCTGTATAAAAGCAAAAATTACTTCTTTTAATTCATAGTATAGTAGACTAACCATTTAATTTAATACATAAATCAATAAACTTATTCGTTTTTTTTATAGGAAGCAATGACTATGCCAGACACGACCATTTATTTGAAGGACTATCAATCTCCTGCTTTCACAGTTGAGAGTGTGGAATTGAATTTTGATTTGTATGATGACCATGCTTTAGTGAACAGTACCCTTAAGTTAACGCGTCAAAAGGATGGCGCATTGCATTTGTATGGTGAAGAGTTGGAGTTAATTGGTTTGCACTTAAATGGCCGCCGGTTAGAATCCGCTGAGTATGTTTTGACTAAAGACGCCCTTATTATAGAGCAATGCCCCGATGAAATAATCCTTAATATAGTGACTCGCATTAAACCGCAAGAAAATACTCAATTATCAGGACTTTATCGTTCTAATCATTTGTTTTGTACTCAATGTGAAGCAGAAGGTTTCAGACGAATTACCTATTATCTAGATAGACCTGATGTCCTGGCAACTTTTACTACACGTATTACCGCTGATAAAAAGCAGTATCCGATTTTATTGTCTAATGGTAATTTACTGGATGCCGGGGAAACCTCTGATGGACGTCATTGGGTGGTTTGGAAGGATCCTTTCAAGAAGCCCTCTTATTTGTTCGCTTTGGTAGCCGGTAATTTAGCTTGCGTTAGAGACAGTTTTATTACTTGCTCCGGGAGGACTGTTGATTTACGTATTTATGTGGAGCCAGGGAATGAAGACAAGTGCTCTCATGCCATGGAGTCATTAAAAAAGGCCATGAAATGGGATGAAGAGGTATATGGCCGAGAGTACGATTTAGATATTTATATGATAGTTGCGGTGAGCGATTTCAATATGGGGGCGATGGAAAACAAAGGGTTAAATATATTTAATTCCAAATACATCCTTGCTCGCCCCGAAACAGCCACGGATCAAGATTTCGCCGATGTTGAAGGTGTAGTAGGTCATGAGTATTTCCATAACTGGACAGGAAATCGTGTCACTTGTCGTGACTGGTTCCAGTTAAGTTTGAAAGAAGGATTGACTGTATTTCGGGATCAGGAGTTTTCTCGGGATATGAACTCCCGTGATGTTAATCGGATTATGGACGTTAAAGTATTGCGTAGTACTCAATTTCCCGAGGACGCCGGGAGTATGGCGCATCCAGTAAGACCTGAATCCTATCAGGAAATTAATAATTTCTATACGGCGACAGTATATAACAAAGGCGCGGAAGTAATTCGCATGCAACATACATTGTTAGGAAAGGAGAGGTTTCGACGAGGCATGGATCTTTATTTCAAACGCCATGATGGCCATGCCGTAACCATTGATGATTTTGTTGCTGCCATGGAAGATGCCAATGGAATCGATTTAACACAATTCAAACTTTGGTATAGTCAGGCAGGGACCCCTGAAGTGCGTGTGTTAAGCCATTTTTCAGAAGGGCGATTAGAAATTACTATGCAACAACATTGTCCCCCTACTCCTGAGTGCCATGAGAAAAAACCATTTCATATCCCGGTCCGCATGGCATTATTTGATTTGAAAGGGGAAATGATTCCCATAGAAAATGAGCTTCTGGAGTTAAAAGAGAAGGAACAACGTTTTATTTTTTCCGGGCTAAATGAAAAGCCTGTTGTCTCACTATTAAGAGAATTCTCAGCTCCTGTGAAAATTTATGATGATCTGGCACAGGATGATTTGTTATTTTTATTGCGTTATGAAACGGATGGATATGCCAAGTGGGATGCAGCACAACGCTTGGTTCTTAACTGTCTCAACGAAAACCTGAAATTACCAGCCAGTGAATGGCAAGTGCCTGAAACTCTTGTTGCTGCTTTTCAGCATGTTCTGCTCGATGAGTCTCTTGATATGGATCTACGGGCAGAATTGCTGACTCCTCCTGGATTTGAAGAGGTAGCAGCTACAATGAAGTGGGTTGATGTCAGCAAGGTTGAGTCAGTGCGAGATTATTTCCGTCAACAATTGGGATTAGGTTTATACACAAAAGCATCTGATCTTTATAAAGAATTATGGGACGCAGAAGATCATCGCATGCATGGCCAAGCCTATGGACGCAGAAAATTAAGAAATGTTTGTTTGTGGTTGATGATGAAAGCAAAAGAATCGGATGCTTTAGAATTATGCCGAGAACAATTCAAAGCCTCTCGTACTATGACGGATCAAATTGCCAGTTGCAGCCTATTAGTCAATTGTTCCAGGGAATCTCACCGAAACGAAGCCATAGAAGGATTTTATAAACAATGGTCCCATAATGAATTGGTTCTGGATAAGTGGTTTGCCATGCAAGCTGCATGTGAGCTGCCAGGAACAATGGATCATGTCAAAGAATTAACTCACCATCCCGCTTTTTGTATTAAAAATCCAAATAAAGTTCGGGCACTGGTTGGTGCTTTCTGTATGGCCAACCCTAGAAATTTCCATGCGTTGGATGGTAGCGGATATGTCTTTTTAAGTGAGGTGTTGATTAAACTGGACAAACTAAATCCTCAAATCGCTGCACGATTGGCTACCCCCTTTACTCGCTGGCGAAGTTATGATGAGCCAAGACAGAAGTTAATCCTTAATCAGTTAGCGCAGCTTACAAAACTGGATTTATCAAGGGATTTGCGCGAGGTTGTAGATAAGAGTCTGGTTGTTGAGGAAAGATAAAGTGAATTGAAGCGTGCTGGATTTTGCTACAGGCAAACTCAGCGCGCCTGAAGCGATTTTTATCCTCTTATTTGCTCCAATGAAACGCACAAAACTTTTTCAGCTTGATTATCAGGATTCAATTTAAGATAAACGTGGATTGATGTGCTTGTTGCGTGAGAAAAGTTTATAATAAGAAAACCAATGAAACCTATAGCATAAAGGAGTTTTTGTGCTTCATCGTTTTGCAGTGATAGGTAATCCAATTGCACATAGCTTGTCTCCTGTTATTCATCAAATGTTTGCCCAACAAACCCAAGTTGAATTGATTTATGAAAAAATCCTGGGGGATGATATCAAGTTTGAACAGCAAGTATCTGATTTTTTTATCCAGTTTGGCAAGGGACTTAATGTCACTTTACCTTATAAAAAACGTGCTTATGAATTAGCTACAGTACACACACAGAGATGTACCCTGTCTGGTGTAGCAAACACTCTTTGGATGAAAGAAAATCAAGTCCATGCCGATAATACCGATGGTATTGGTTTGATACGTGATTTATCCCGCTTTCTTGAGTTAAAAGGTAAAAAAATTCTGATTCTGGGCGCTGGCGGAGCTGCAATGGGGATTATTTCACCTTTATTGGAAACGAAACCGTTAAAATTAATTGTTGCTAATCGGACTTTGGCAAAAGCGGAAGAATTACAGCATCAATTTCCTCAAGTTAATGTCAAAAATTTAGATGACTTATCGGAGTCCTTTGATTTAATCATCAATGCCACTTCTGCGAGCCTGTCGGGTCAGGTCATTGTATTACCAGAAGAAGTGTTATCCCATAAACCATTTTGTTATGATTTGGCTTATAATCAAAAAACAAGCACTACCTTTGTGCAATACGCTCGTAATGGAGGGTGTGAAGCAGTTGATGGATTAGGTATGTTAGTAGAGCAAGCTGCCGAAGCATTCTTTATATGGAATAATATCATGCCTTCTACCAAGGAAATCTTAGAGAACCTACGATCCCTTTTTTAAATTGGAAGTTTGCATAACGGTTTGATGTGCTTTTGCAACCAAACTCTGGCTAACTAAAAAAAGCGCTGACTTCTGTGGCTGCTGCAATGGTGTCCTGGTAGCCTAATTCCAGTAATTCGCGAGTGAATTCTTTTTCAAAGAGTAAAAAGCTAAGCAGATCACCGGAGTGACTCGTGGCCCCCATAATATTTAATAAAAATCGAAGCAATACTGGCATGCTGGCGTAATGGCTTTGCGCTACTGACGCCATTGCTCGGCTTGGACGTAAATGCATGGTTGAGATAGGTCTCCAGGGAGAGCGTCGTTTTTTCCACATGGATAGGAGAGTAGCTATTTCATTCATACGATTAACCATTTCAATATCCCTATCCAGATTGTCCAAGAAAAGCCCATTCATCATGTTGCCCAAAATATGAGCGAAAGCAATTTCACCATTGCGCAAGGTTTCTGGGTCAGTAAATTCTGGTAATTCTCGAGTACCTAAAATGAGAATTCTATCTACTTGAAAGCGAATTGCTCCTCGAAGGGGGGCGACCAAACCTATGCTTCCATCGCCATAATGGAATCCGTTGAGACTAACGGGGGGAAAGAACAGGGGTAAAGCACTTGATGCCAGAATATGCTGGGCGTTGATTACCGCACGTTGGCTGCTATGGCGTGGATAATTCCAATCTTCAAATTCTGAATGATTATGGGCATAGAAGGAGATGGTTTGATGTGTTTCATAACAGGCGCTTAAGACTTCGAAAGTATCGAGGTATCCTTCTTGAATATTTTGTTCAATTCGTGTGAAATCAATGCTTTCTTCCAGAAATTGCCGTAATGGTGTTGTATCAAGCAAATGTCCTGATTGACGTTGTTTGATAATTAGGGTGCTTAAATTACGCATTACGGATTTACTCAATTCGTAATTACTTGCCTTGTAGATTTGTTGACAATGAATTTCACCCCAAATGGCTTCGAGTTTATCCAGGGCAGCAGGAAAATCATTGGCATTTTCAGCAAGTACGGCCGCATTGACACTGCCTACGCTGACACCACTTACCAAGTCAAAAGGTAGCGTTTTGGTTTGTAAAATATGCCCGATTGCTTTGAGCACCCCTGCTTGATAAGCACCTCGAGCACCACCACCTGCCAAATATAGAGCTTTTTTAACCATCATGTTTTATTTTATTTATTATAATTTGAAATATAGTTGAAATCTGGGCTAATTAGCAAGAAAGAATTATCGATGTCAGCTTTTCTTAATTATGAGTTGATATACTTAAATTAAATCGATACTTTTCTTGAGTCATTATCATGGGAATTACAAAAGACGAAAGATTCAGAAAATTTGAAATAGAAAAGACTCTTCAGCTTTTACAGTCGATGCAACTTCCTATTGAATATCCGTTGACTCCTTTAGATAAAACATCACTATTAAAAAAAGCGACAAAACGCATTCCTTTGCTGTCAAAATTTTTAAAAACTGTTGATGATACAGGTGACGTCGTTGTCAAAATTGGTGACAGGATGACCAGTCTATCTCATACACCAGGTAAAGAATCTTTAGCTCATGGTTTTGCTTTTGGTGGTGTTGCCATGGCAGGTTTTGATTTTCTTCGGATTCCTATCATTTATTTGTCGGCTTATTTGCTGGGCGAAGAAGTACCTGTTAATTTGAGTAATAATGCCAAATGGTTTTATTCTGCAATATTGTTAGGGTTGACCATAACGGCATTGGCAGTCCCGGTAACAGCTCCTTATATCGCTTTTGTTACAGCAGGTCTCAGTTTAGGTGTGGGTACGTTTTTATTAGGAAAAACTCTTTATGAACGCTATCAATTAGGCCGGGAAAAAAGAAAATTAAAAGCGGAGATCATCAGAGAAGAGGATGAAATGCTGAAAATTCAGGATAAAGCCAAGCATTTAGAATCCCTTTTACAAAATGCTGATAATGAAGAGCAAATAGCTGCCATTTTATCTGAAATATCAGTTGTCCAGGAGGACTATAATAGGCAGAAAAAACAAATTCAGGATTTAAAAAACGACGAGTTGCAATTAGAACAACAAATCAAAAATTTAGATACTATGAAGGTTGTTGACAGGACTGTCGCAGTTGCTCTATCTGCGCTTACTATTGTAGCCTTGGCTGTGACTTTATTTTTCCCGCCAGTTGGTGGAGGAATGTTGGCTGGGATAGCAATTGCTGGCGGTGCGTATTTCGTGGCCAGGGTAAGTGCGCCATTAATTAAAGCAACGGCTGTATGGCTCTACAATAAATTAAAATCGACCCCAAGTGAGAGTGCTGAATCACAGGATATAGATAACAAACCGACTTTAAGTAATGAGAAAGGAAAAAAAATAGAAAATACTTCGCAAATCGATAACGAGCTGGTTTTACCACCAATAGATGCTGAGAAGCTAATTTCTGCGGATTCAGGGGAGTATAAACCTGTACATGAATCAACTGAGGATGTACTGGTGGGGTTATCAGTCAATATCGACAGGCTCAAGGAAAAGGTAAAAACAGAAAAAAAAGAGGAAATAGAGGAAGCGTCCTCAGAGGAGCTTCAGCATTTTTCATCTCTATCCCCCTCTCCAAGAACGTTGGGTTCCAGAAAACTGTCAGCAAAAGAGAATGATGATGAGGAGGGAGAAAGCAAGTCAGATACAGAGCATCCTGAACTCCCTAAAATTTAAATCTACATTGCAAAAAACAAGAATTTCCTTTAAGTTAAAAAAAATTACTATCAAGGAATGAAAATTCATGCTGAATTTATTTCGTGAGCAACCTCGTGCATTTCACATGATTTTTATGTTGGAATTGTGGGAGCGATTTGGATTTTATACAGTTCAGGGAATTCTTACTCTTTATTTTATTCGCTACCTGGGTTATAGCGATTTAGAGTCTTACTATACCTTTGGTGCTTATTCTGCTCTGGTGTATGGGATGGTGGTTATTGGTGGATATTTAGGAGACAGGATTCTTGGCACCAAACGAACCATAGTGCTTGGGCTCGTTGTTCTGGCCCTGGGTTATTTTTCTCTCGCGGTCACTGATAAGCAGCATGTGTTTCTTGCGTTAGGTTTGATTTGTGTAGGTAATGGGCTGTTCAAAGCTAATCCATCGAATTTGTTATCTAAATGTTATGATGACAATGATCCGCGATTACACGGTGGTTTTACCCTTTATTATATGGCTATTAATCTGGGCAGTATGGTTGCATTATTCGTTGGACCAGCAGTATCAAGCGCTTATGGTTACTCTTATGCTTACATGATTAGTGCAATAGGTTTGATTCTCGGTATTGTGAATTATTGGTATCAACGACAGCATGTGGCTCATGTCAATACAAAAGCTGACCTTCGTAAAATAACAGCCCTTCACTGGGGAGTAATAGTGGCTGGTGTTTTAATGCTTACTGGAATATCAGCATACTTATTGCAACATGTCATGCTTGCCAAAAATTTGTTGTGGGGTATTACTCTGTTTGTAGTGTGTATTTATATCTATTTAATGCGCAAACAAGGTCATGCTTCTTTTATGAGAATGCTAGTCGCTTTGGTTTTAATGATCGAAGCGGTTATATTTTTTACTTTATACCAACAGATGCCTACTTCATTAAATTTGTTCGCTGTCAATAATGTAATACCTACTTTCCTTGGCATCACTATTGATCCGCAGAGCTTTCAAGCTCTAAATCCAATATGGATTGTATTAATGAGTCCCGTATTAGCTTATTTCTATAGAAAATTGCATCAACATAATATTGTATTTTCTATACCTTATAAATTTGCATTCGGGATGACCATGTGTGCAGTGAGCTTCTTAATGCTGTATTTTGCCCGTTATTTTTATGTTGGAAATGGCATGGTTTCTTCCTGGTGGATGATTTTCAGTTATTTATTCCAAAGTCTTGGCGAGTTATTAGTATCAGCCCTGGGTGTTGCTATGGTTGCTGAATTAGTGCCTGCTACTAATGCAGGGTTTGTTATGGGAATGTGGTTTTTAACCTCTGCAGTAGCAGGGTTTATTGGCGCAACGGTTGCGTCTTTTACAGCCCTCCCTGAGAACATCAAACCAGGAGTTGAATCTCTATTGATTTATTCTGATGTATTTGCCTGTATTGGCCTTGTTACTTTATTGATTGCTGTCATTATGTGGTTAGTATCACCTCGGCTAAGCCGCTATATTGCAGTTCCTTCCTTGAAAGGAGATAATGATATAGAGACAGTAGAATACTCTACAACGTATATTCCCAGTCACTAGTTTGTTTATTTCCCTTTTCGGCAATTTGGTTGGTTTTAATATCACCAATTGCCGTTTTTTGCTTTTGTCATACATTGTCTTTGCGAGCTTGTATATATGATAACCAGAAATTTTTTATTACCATTTTTTGTCCTATTACATATCGCTTAATGTTAATTTAATAAAAAATGTATAAAATATGTACTTGCATTCAATCTTTTCCTAATGATTACCGGGTTAAGGTTCTCAGGTTCTATGAGTTAATTTGCTTGGAGTATAAAGTGGGGCTTGAAAGAAAAATTAGGCTGAGTCAGCGTTCTCTGGAATTATTAGACGATTACTTAAATTTGTGTGGTTCTGAGTCTTCCAATTTAGCAAATGGGAATTCGTCAATTGATTTTTCATACTTAATTCATCTACTAACTAATGATGTTTCCAACTCATCCAAAACCTCAAAAGCCATAAAAAAGAAAAGGGAGTTCATAGCGGCTGCTTTGTATGCTGAGTTGTTACGTGACTTAAATACTTCATTAAAGGGATCGGATGAGGAAATTAAGCCTGTAGTAAAAGAACCTCCCGCATCTAATAAGTTGAAATTCTGGCTTTTGGCAATAGCTGGGACATTATTAGCCGCGTGCGAGGGTTTTGACAGCATTACAACCATGATGGCTGTATTATCTTTCCCTGCTTGGATTGTGCTTTGTGCAGGTATTCTATTTTCTGCTTTATCCGTTGTTGTTTTTTATGGATTTGATTTAGTCCAGGTCTCTCAAAACCTGGAAATAAAATTAACTGATACTCCCAAACTGTTGGATTTATATCTATTGCAAATGGAAGAGATTAAGGCCATTAGAAAAAAAATTGATGGTTATTCTCTCGCTTCTATGTCCAAGGATGAATTAAGTGAATTACATCTAACCCTTGTTATGCTGCAAAATCGTGTTAAATCTTTAGTGAAAGCAGGTAAGCAATTTGATTTAGCATTAAATAGTCCCAAAATGGATGTTGCTAAAACAGTTGTATCTGGAGTATCTGGAATACTCTTTTTTGGCGGAGGTTTTTTTGCCGGGCAATCAGTGGCGACATTCATGCTGGCTCTGTTTATGACTTCTGTTACACCTACATTCTGGCCAGTCTTATTATTTAGTGTGATTGTCGGTTTGGCTGCCTTTAGTTTGTATTGGTATGTACAACGCGTAGGGGTAAACAAACTGGTTAGCGAATGGTTTGGCTTGGATGAGGATAAAATAGAAAAATTATGTGGTAAGTCCAAGATGGACAAAGAATTGAAAAAGCTAAACAACCTTGATGAAAAGGTAATGACTACTTCTGATTTGCTCTCGAAAGTGGCTAGTTTGGAGAATAAACTAATAGGAATAGGCGAACAAATTACTGAGATGACGGCACGATATGCTCCTGAAAAAAAACTAGAAGGTGCTACTGGATTAAAGACGAGTTCTAATGTGTATTCCTTTCACTTTAATTCCTCAAGTCCGAAGCAGGAGAGCGTTTACGATGAGAGGATCCTTGATGATGCTGTTTCTGATTACGGGTTGAGCCAGAATCATAATGATTCAATCCATAGCCTATGTTAGCTAAATGCAAAGGCATGTAGATTAACAGGGAATTTCCTTGTAAATAATCCGGATTGGCTGACATATAAAACTCTTTTAATTCACTACTTTCTTCATTAATTCTTGAGAGTTGACTTCTTAAAGGAACCAATGGGGAGCTGACAACCATAGGATGATTATTGGTTGAAATCCAGCTGTTTTGTTTTTTAAGGGCATTTAGAACGGTCAATATTTGGTCCGGGACCCTTTGTAAGGGTTTAGGATATATGAGGTCACTCAACTGATAAATAAACTCGTAAGTTAATGGGTTGTTGGCAAATGCTATATAAACCAATTCCTCTTGAGGATTAGCTAACTTGTATTTTATCGCCTGAGTGAGGCCAGCACTTTTAATGGACGCGTGAATTTGGTATTCAGGATTTAGATAAAGATAAGCGATATAACAAGTCACTCGTTTTTTCCCCAGATCAATAGATTGTCTGCAGTTACGACTGAACCCGGCTATTTCTTTATTTTCTCCATAGAGAACTGTCAACTCCCCATATAAATCAGGCTGTATGATTAAGCGTATAAATTCTTCCTGGTTGGCCAGGTGGTAATACTTGGAGAGGAAACGATATAATTTATTTATTAATTTTAAGGAGATTTTTTTATCTTCTTCATCTATAACATAAGAGTGAATGGTTTTAACGTCGTGTTTGTTCATTGCTCTCTCCATGAAACATTTTTTTCGCTCTAATGGTTCGCTTTGTTTAATTTGTCCATAAATTATCCAGCCTATAGCGAACAGCAGATAAAAAATTGTGCAACTCTATAAATATAGACTTGTTTTCATTTTTGTCAAATTTAACTGTGTCGTTTGTCGTAACTCCATGATTGGGCAATATACTTGATACGGCAAAGGATAAAAGAATTACAATAGGTTCTCATTGAAATCTCAAATAAGGTTATAAAGGAGAGTCAATGACGGCTTATATTTTCAAGGTGTTTTTAACAAAAGGTATGGTAATTTTACGATGAGCTTCCCAAGATGCATCATCTAACCGGTTGAGGAGCTCGTATAAATCATGCATGTTTCGAGAACAACGGTTTAATAAAAAATGTCCTACACTTTCAGGAAGTTCAAATCCGCGCTTTGCCGCGCGCATTTGGAGTGTATTTATTTTTTCATCGTCATTTAATTCATTCAACTGAATAACTAATCCCCAACTTAGTCTGGAGCGTAAATCCGCAAGTTTAATATCACATTTTATTGGTGGCTGATTACCCGATATAATTAAAAGCGAACGTTCAGAGTCTTTTATCTTATTATACAAATGGAATAAAGCTTCTTCCCAGGCTGAATCGTTAGCGATGGTATTAATATCATCGATACAAATTAAAGTTTGATCTTCTAATCCTTCAATGCTTTGTGGTCCCCATTCTTTTAAAAAAGCCAAAGGAAGGTAAATGGCTGATTGGGTTAAATTAATAGCTTGGCAACACGCTTGCAGTAAATGGGATTTGCCGCTTCCTTTAGGGCCCCAAAGATAGAGCAACCTATCTGCCTTAAAAGAAAGCATTTGAATTAATTGTTGTTGCAACAAGGTATTATTTCCCCAATTAAAGTTATCCAGGGTTGCTTCATCATTCAACTTTATTGCCAGAGCCAGCTGTTTATTCATTTTAACGATTCTTTGGGGGACCAGGCTTTTCTGCTCCAGGTCCAAACATAATCAAGGTAGGAAGTAACTGTTGTAAAGGCAGTTAAATAGATGAGTATATCAACTAAATCATAGGGGAACCTAAAGTAAGCTAATTCAAACAAACATAAAGTGACTAAAGTTAATTGAAAACCTGTATTAAGCTTACTGAGACGGGTGGGCTCAAAATCCAATTTGCGCTGTATAAAATAATACCAAGCCAACACCCCTATTGAAATAGTGAAGTCTCTTAAAAAAACAAGCAGCACTAACCACCAGGGTAAGGAGTCTAAGAGAGCTAATGAGATGAAGCTGGAGGCAACCAACAATTTATCAGCGAGAGGGTCAACAAATGAGCCAAAAAAGCTTTGCCATTGAAAATGCCGGGCTAACCAGCCATCCAAACCATCAGTTAATCCTGCTGCGATAAATAGATAAAAGGCCTTAACGTATTCATGATGAAATAAATACATTAGAAAAGGAGCTATTAAAACTAATCTTAGCAATGTTAAGGTATTGGGAATATGTTTTAGTATCATCTGTTATACGATAATTAGTTCCTCCTCTTTCTTTATTTATTGCTGAGGAGGGAATATATTATGCCAACAATACTCTATTATTTGAGTGTTTAAAATGGCGTATGTGAGTTAGTTTATACAATACCATTGTCGCTGTCACCTTATTGAGAAATCAATTGGGATTTATTGACTCATGGTATCCTCATCTCAGCCCTGAGGAATTCTCAAATTTTGAGATTGAAATAAGGGCGCATGGGCATGCAGGTCTGCTCCTGTTATGATTTTGCAATTAGTGATTAGGTCTCACTTAGTGGATTGTATTCCTTTATTGTAGTATTTGGATTGAGGTTGGAATGCAGGCTTAATAGCAATTCAGGTTGATGTTCCCAGTTCTCATGAAACAGAAGATGTTGCTGCCAGCTTAGAATACGAGGATCAATGTCTCTGGATAAATCTTTAAATACACTTTGTATGACTTGGCGAGTTAACCCCCATAATTTTTTTTCAGAAATCTGATACTCATCACATAAACAAACAATCAAGTGATGTAGATGATTTTTTAGTGTTCCCTGAACGAAAAGGGCTCTAACCTTATTAAGATCTTTTGTATAGATAGATAACTGGTCTGACAAGTCAGGTTTTTGAACCTTCTTAAATAATTCATGATGGCATATTTTAAGGTTTTTTGCTTCTCTTACAACCACTCCCTGAGGTTGATTGTCATCGAAGATGACTAAAATATTGTGTTGTTCCACTTCTAGTGCAATCCCATATTTTAGCAATAAATGCAATTGCCCAAATAACATCTTATAACAATACTCAGTGAAATAAGCTATTGGGTGCAGGCCGCTTGCTTTAATAATTTCAATCAGTAACGGTGTATTGGTACATGGTGAATGTGTCAGTAAGGCGGATAATGGAATCATTCTTTGATCTTGCCTTATTTGGTTGAGAGGGTTTTGATATAAGCCAAGCCATATCTTTTTTCGATTGTATTCAGAGAGGGTTTGATCATAGGCACTGATGTTCTCCAGATTTTTACATATAAACAAGGTATTTTGGTAATAGTTTGTTTTTGCTAACAGGGAGTCAAGCCAGTTAGTGAGCAATACCATGTTATCGGCATTATCGAGTTTGTCAGTCAATGAGGTACTTAAAGTGGTAGCCAGTTTGAGTGTGCATTGAGTAGATTTTGTTGGCATCATAATATCGGGTGATAAAGAAGGTATTAGAATTTGATGATGTGGTAACAAGATAAGCGATTTATTATCAATTAAAGAAGCAAAAGCCATTTGAAGTTGATTCCTCCACTGCCAAGGGTGAACAGGGATTGGATAATAATCATCAGGATTTATGTGGCTAAATAACAATTTTTCTCGCCAATAAGAATATTCTTTGGGAAATTCTTGAGAAATTCGGTTGGTATAATCAATTTTGGGATTTATTGATTGAATTTTTGTTTTATTTAATGCACACCAATGCACACTGACTTTAGCCTGGAATTCGGGGGAATTTTGTAATACTTCTCTTCGCGTAAATCCTATTTTTGCTCTAAATGCCGGGTGATAGGGATGTCCTAAACTGCCCCATTGTTCAAAAAATAATAGTGTTTGATAAGGAGGTAGTTCATTGTTTATCCATGCCCATAAACTCTTGTATTGTAAGGCTTCATTTCTTAATTGAGTGTTCCAGTTCTGCCTATAGGCGTAAGCTAAGGCTTCATTAGCAATCGATTCATCTAGTGCTTCCCTGATTTTTCTCCATTGAAAAAACTGACTTTCCGGCATCGAGTTTTTCATTTTTATTTGCAATTGATCTATGAAATCATGGACATGATGACTAGCGATCGCCGATTGAATTAATCCCTCCTTAGTGGACGCGTGTTGTAAACGGTTCAGGGTGTTTTTATGAGCTAAGGTAATAAAATAATCCACACTATTTTGTGGTAGTCCTATGCCAATTTCAAATAGTAAAAAGCGTAATTGATGGCTGAGTTCATGAAAATTACCGTACGCCAAGGCCATTATTATCTCCTGAAAGGATTGTTTTGTTCTAAATTAATATAAATGATAATCATTCTCATTTGCAAGGGGAAAAGACAAATAAATTATTATTAATTGATGACAGGGTTTGATTTTGGATAAAAAGTTTCTGTATTCTGAGTTAAATGATAATATTTTCTATTTTGATTATGTAAATGAGTAAGCGGTATGAATTATAGACCTGATATAGATGGATTGAGGGCCATCGCCATTTTATTGGTCTTAATTTATCATGGGGGGCTCTCCCTTTTTCCATCAGGGTTTATCGGGGTTGATGTATTTTTTGTTATATCAGGGTTTCTCATCACGTCCATTATCCATGAATCACTGAATCAGAATGATTTTTCATTTTTCGATTTTTATAATCGCAGGTTATGGCGATTACAGCCTGTTTTTGTTGCTCTAATCGTGGTGACTACTCTACTGAGTCTGTTGTTTTATTTACCTGACGATTTAATTGAATTTAGTCGTAGTGCACGTAAAACATCATTATTTATTTCCAATCTGTTCTTTAATAAAACAACTACTGGGTATTTTTCACCCGATACACATCAGCTTCCCTTATTGCACACCTGGTCACTTTCAATTGAGTGGCAATGTTATTTGATTTTGCCACTGGTGATGTATGGCTTATATCGTTTTCTCAATAAAGAGAAGGTTATCTATGTTGTATATGGAGCAACTATTTTATTTTTTCTGCTGACTCTGCACTACTCACGGGTGGTTCCTGCCCAAACCTATTATCAATTTTCCAGTCGTATTTTTGAGTTTTTAATAGGTTCTTGTATCGCTTTAAGTCCTCGAATTGAATTCTCAATCAATAAGTCTATTTTAGTTATTTTGGGTTTATCAGCATTATTTTTTATTATTTATACTGCGACACTCGATAATATACTTCTTGGATATCCTAATTGGCATGCCCTTTTTGTGTGTCTTGCAACGGGTTTGTTGATAGCATTAGGAAAAAATTTTCCTTCGCTTTCTATAGTAAATACTCTCTCTTTTCGGCCATTAGTTTTTATAGGAGTATTATCTTATTCTCTTTATATATGGCATTGGGTCGTCTTTTCAATTTTAAGGTACCAAAATATCGAAGAGCGGTCTGAGATTTTGTTTTTAGCCTATAGCATTATTTTTATTTTAGCTTATTTATCCTGGCGATATATAGAAAAACCAACGAAAAGATTCAGGCATATTCCTTTTCGTTATACCGTTGTTATTCTATTGCTACTGCCTGTATTGTTTTCCCATTTAAGTTCTTTTGTTATTAAATTACATTCTGGATATCCGCAACGATTTAACCAGGAGCTGGTTAGAGTTTATAAACAATTAAAGGATCGCGAAAGCCCATACAGAACGTTATGTATAGATAATACCAGCGCAGACAATGAGTCGAAATGCAAAATTGGAGCGAAAGAGCAAGATGGCAAGACTGGTCTTATGATAGGTGATTCTTTTTCCAATCATTATTGGGGGTTTATGGATGTACTAGGAAAAGCAGCCGGTGTTTCAATATTGGCTCAAGGGACCTCCTCTTGTATTTCCTTGCCTGGCATATACCTTTATGATTGGTGGCATTTTAAAGATAACATATATCAGAACTGTTATGAGCAAACGGAAAAGTACTATCGCATGATTCAAGAGAATCATTATGATTACGTGATCATAGGTCAAGTATGGAGCAATTATGTGTCAGCTCATATCATCAATCAATTGGGCGATGACTATTCTGCAGAATTAACCAAAAAGCGTTTGGCAAATGCCTTAGATAGAGCGCTTGGAGTGATAATATCTTCTGGAGCGAAGCCTGTATTGATCAAGTCAACCGCATTAACGCATGGAAATTTACACCAATGTTTTTTTAAGCACATTAAATTAAGACAAAGTTATAATTCAGAAGAGTGTCGCTTTACTTTATCCAGTTCAGATAATGAGATCTGGTTAAATCAATTGTTTGATAACATGCGAAAAAAATACCCTCAATTGGTAATAATAGATCCTAAAAAAGTTCAATGTCGCGATAATGTTTGTTATTCCGATTTGAATGGGATTCCAGTATATCGCGATGAAGGACATATTACCGATTACGCTTCATACCAATTGGGCTACTTATACTTGCAGAAATTTGAAAATCCTTTGATTTCATAAGGTTAGTTTAGATACTCAGCGCCAGGCAACAAAACGATATTACGAATTTCATTCTTTATTTTTGCGATACAGAACCAATGTATTGCCTATCATCTGGACTAATTGGGCATCCAGTTGTTCACAAAGTTCCTCAGCCATCTGGATTCTATCTTCTTTTTCAGCCCCATTAATTTTGACTTTAATTAATTCATGCGCTAGCAAGGCGACATTGGTTTCTGCCAATATAGCCTCAGTTAAACCTTTCGCACCAAGGAGTACAACGGGTTTTAAATGATGAGCTTTGGCTTTAAGTGATTGTTTAAAAGACGTATCCACTACGATATCCCAGATAATAAAATGGTAAATTATTGCACGTTTTGCTGGGAAAAGGTAGTAAAATTCTGTATCATAGGAAAAATTGTTTTATCTTTATTCGTTATGAGTCGTACTAAAAGTAGTAAACGTTGGTTGCAAGAACATTTTGATGACGTTTATGTAAAAAAAGCGCAGGCTGAAGGATATCGGAGCCGTGCCGTATATAAACTTAAGGAAATGGATGACAAAGAGTCTCTCATTAAACCAGGCATGACGGTGGTTGATTTAGGAGCCGCTCCTGGTGGCTGGACCCAATATGCTTCAGAAAAGATGGGAGGAAATGGTCGTCTTGTTGCATTGGATATTTTACCTATGGATGCTTTGCCAAATGTGGAGTTTATCCTTGGGGATTTTCGTGAAGATAATGTTTTGCAAGAATTAATTAATTTGATTCCGCAAAGGACTTTAGACTTGTTATTATCGGATATGGCCCCAAATATGAGTGGAAGCTCAGCAATAGATATTCCAAGAGCGATGTATTTGGTAGAGCTGGCTTTTGATTTTGCGGAAAAAATGTTAAAACCCGGTGGTAATATGCTAGTTAAAATTTTTCATGGCTCAGGTTTTGATGAATTAGTCAAACAGGCACGAGCGTCTTTTGAGAAAGTGGTAATTCGTAAACCATCCGCTTCAAGATCTCGTTCAAAAGAAACCTATTTGCTGGCAAAGGGCTATAATTTATAGTAGTTTTATATATATTTATAAATATATTTAGCGTTGTTTTGGATGATATGAGCTGTGCAAGAGCTATTTTGGGTCTCGCAACAAAATTGTAAGTAACTAACGAGGTTAATACATTGAACGACATGGTTAAAAATTTATTTTTATGGCTGATAATAGCGATAGTGCTTGTCTCTGTTTTCAGTAATTTTGGTCCTCGTAACTCAGTTGCTGAGAAAATTTCGTATAGCCAATTTTTACAGGAAGTGGATCAAGGGATGGTTAACTCTGTTACAATTGAGGATAACAAAATCATCAAGGGCGTAACCAAAAATAATAAACGGTTTGTCACTTACATGCCGATGCAAGATAACGCTTTGCTAGGCGAGTTGTTGAAAAGCAAAGTAGATGTCAGTGGGCAGGAAAAACAACAGGAAAGTTTCCTTTTGCATTTATTTATCAATTGGTTCCCTATGCTGTTATTGATCGGTGTATGGATATTTTTCATGCGTCAAATGCAAGGCGGGGGCGGTCGAGGCGCTATGTCTTTTGGAAGATCAAGAGCTCGCTTATTAGGCGAGGATCAGGTTAAAGTGACTTTTGCAGATGTCGCTGGAGTTGATGAAGCTAAGGAAGAAGTGAAGGAACTTGTCGATTTTTTACGTGATCCAACCAAGTTCCAGAATTTGGGTGGTCGAATTCCCCGAGGTGTTTTGTTGGTTGGTTCCCCGGGTACAGGTAAAACATTATTAGCCAGGGCAGTTGCCGGAGAAGCGAAAGTTCCTTTCTTTACTATTTCAGGTTCTGATTTTGTTGAGATGTTTGTTGGGGTAGGTGCTTCCCGAGTGCGTGATATGTTTGAGCAAGCTAAAAAGCATGCTCCATGCATTATCTTTATAGATGAAATCGATGCAGTTGGTAGGCACAGGGGCGCGGGCCTGGGTGGTGGTCATGATGAGCGCGAACAGACACTTAACCAATTGCTTGTTGAAATGGATGGATTTGAAGGGAATGAAGGAGTTATTGTCGTAGCGGCAACTAACCGTCCCGATGTTTTGGATCCAGCACTTTTACGTCCCGGTCGCTTTGACCGTCAAGTCGTTGTTCCTTTGCCTGATATTAGAGGTCGTGAGCAAATATTAAAAGTTCATTTACAAAAGGTTCCTGTAGATAGTCACGTCGAAGTAAAAGCTATTGCTCGTGGCACACCTGGTTTTTCAGGAGCGGATTTAGCTAATCTTGTGAATGAAGCCGCATTATTTGCTGCTAGGGCTAATAAACGTAAAGTGGGCATGATTGAACTGGATAAAGCAAAAGATAAAATTATGATGGGAGCTGAAAGACGCTCTATGGTAATGGATGATAACGAGAAAAAACTGACTGCTTACCACGAAGCAGGCCATGCTATCGTTGGGCTGTCAGTTCCTGAGCATGATCCGGTTTATAAAGTATCGATAATTCCACGTGGGCGAGCATTGGGCGTAACTATGTTTTTACCTGAACAAGACAGATATAGTCATAGTAAACGTCGTTTAGAAAGTCAATTATGCAGCTTATTTGGTGGCCGAATCGCAGAGGAATTAATTTTTGGTCCTGAAAGTGTAACAACGGGTGCCTCTAATGACATAATGCGCTCCACAGAGATTGCTCGCAAAATGGTTACAACTTGGGGATTATCTGCCTTAGGCCCGTTAACTTTTGGTGAGGAAGAGGAAGAAATATTTTTAGGACGCTCTGTGAATAAACATAAGGAAATGTCTGATAGAACAGCACAGCAAATTGATGACGAGGTGCGTGCCATTATTGACAGGAACTATCAAAGAGCAAAAGAAATATTGGAAACCAATATGGATAAATTGCATTTAATGGCGCAAAGTCTCATTAAATACGAAACGATAGATAGCAATCAAATTCAAGAAATTATGTCTGGGAAAGAACCTACTCCTCCGGAAGATTGGGGGTCAACAAAACCGATGGATAAGGCTGAGTCAGTTAATGATGCTCCTGCAAAACCTGTCAATGGTGAAACAATAGAAAATCCGGCAGAAGGACATTAATTTTATCAGTAGTTATTTATCGAGAGTACCCTGTGAATCCTGAACAATTCCTTGGTTGGCTTGAGCGAAAGAGCCAACCTAAGTCCTCATTAGTTTTTGAAAAGCCATTGATTATGGGTGTACTGAATGTTACTTCTGACTCATTTTATGATGGTGGCAAGTACCTGTCTGTGGATAGAGCTTGTGAGCATGCCTTTCAATTAATTGCTTCCGGTGCTGATCTCATTGATATCGGTGGAGAATCAACTAAACCTGGTGCTCCATCTGTGCCTTTAGAGATTGAGCTATCAAGAGTTCTTCCCGTAATCAAGCAACTTCGTGGACTTACCGATGTGTGTATTTCTATTGATACCAACAAGCCTGAAGTGATGGAAGCCGCAATTGATGCTGGTGCAAATATGATAAATGATGTTTATGCTTTAAGAAGGGATGGTGCTCTTAAGGTAGCTGCTCAATTAGATGTTCCTGTTTGTTTAATGCATATGAAAGGAGAGCCGCGAAATATGCAAGAAAATCCCTCTTATCCAGAAGGTATAATGGCTGAATTACAATATTTTTTTGAAGAACGCATCGGTAAGTGTCAGAAAGCGGGGTTGAATAAGAAAAAAATAATTCTTGACCCGGGTTTTGGTTTTGGAAAGCGCGTTAAAGATAACCTAGAATTAATTTATCATCTGAATGAATTGTGTTCTTTTGGATTGCCAATTCTTTTAGGCGTTTCACGCAAAAGCACAATTGGCGCTGTCTTGAACAATGCGGTTGAGGAACGTTTGATTGGAAGTATTACGCTGGGAATATATGCAGCCCTAAAAGGCGCCGCAATTATCAGGACACATGATGTAGATGAAACGAATCAAGCATTAACTATGATTAATGCAATTGATCAAGCAGGTGAAGAAATCAGTTAATAGCTCCTGAGATTATCAGAAGATGACTGAGGCCAGAAAAATTAAACAATAAGGTAGGTACGGATGAGTCAACGTAAATATTTTGGTACGGATGGAATACGGGGGCACGTTGGATTGTCAAATATTAACCCTGAGTTTGTTTTGAAGTTAGGCTGGGCTGTAGGCTGTGTTCTTGCAAATGGAGAAAGGAAAAAGGTAGTGATTGGGAAGGACACCAGGGTGTCTGGCTATATGTTGGAATCGGCTTTGGAGGCGGGATTATCTGCAGCTGGGGTTGATGTGGCGTTATTAGGACCAATGCCTACTCCTGGAATAGCTTATCTAACGCAAACACTTAGGGCTAATGCAGGCATTGTAATTAGTGCTTCTCATAATTTATTTGAAGACAACGGTATTAAGTTTTTTTCAGCTGATGGAGGAAAACTTCCGGATAGTGTAGAGCTTGCGATTGAAGCGCAATTAGAAAAACAGTTGCAAACTGTACCTTCAGCCAAGCTGGGTAAAGCAACACGTATTAATGATGCGGCAGGTCGTTATATAGAGTTTTGTAAGTCTACCATTCCTTCACTGTCTCGATTATCCAATTTGAAAATAGTTGTGGATTGCGCCAATGGGGCGACCTATCATATCGCTCCAAATGTATTCTCTGAATTGGGTGCTGATGTAGTTCCCATAGGAGTTAAACCGGATGGTTTTAATATCAATCAAGAGTGCGGTTCGACAGCGCCTGAGTTATTAAGAGAAAAGGTGATTGCTGTTGGGGCTGATATTGGTATTGGTTTGGATGGAGATGGAGATAGAGTTATTTTAGTGGACTCTCTAGGAAACCTCGTTGATGGAGATCAAATTATTTATATCATTGCCAAAGACAGACATCAGCGAGGAGTATTACATGGAGGAGTCGTAGGTACGTTGATGAGTAATTATGGTCTTGAATTAGCCATTACCTCATTGGGAATTCCCTTTCAACGCTCGAAAGTAGGTGACAGGTATGTCCTTGAAACGCTAAGAGAAAAAGATTGGAAGATCGGAGGTGAAACCTCTGGCCATATTGTTTGTTTAGATAAAACAACAACAGGTGATGGCATTGTAGCTGCATTGCAAGTTCTTTCAATCATGGTGAAACAAAATAAAGCACTTCATGAGTTAACTGCAGGTATACAATTGTTACCTCAAACTTTAGTGAATTTAAAAACGAACAATGCGGCCTTGTTAGCGTCCAATCCTGATGTGATTCAGGCAGTTAAAAATTTGGAAAATCATCTTAATGGAGAGGGTCGAGTGTTACTCAGGCCTTCTGGTACGGAACCTTTGCTGAGGGTTATGGTTGAAGGTGCTAATGAATCTATAGTCAAACAACAAGCACAAATGTTATGTGATGATATCAGTCAGATCGATAAAAAATTGACTGAGAGCCTACAGTCCATTTGAGTGTCTGCCTTTTAAAGCTCGCAATGTTGAATTGGATATCAATTAACTGATTGAGTTCAACAAAGCTCTACTTGCGGAAGCTTTCAGTTGTGTTTACAAAGATCCTCTTCAGGGTTTCATGTGCGGTGGGTCAGGTTAATGCAGGAGCTTTTCCAATAGCCCCTGCGCTTCACACTATGAACGTATTAACCACTTGTTGGAGTCATGGAATGGATCATTGTGTCAGCTTCTTCAAGTAATCGGTGAGATCTTGTTTTGAAAAAACAAGGCCTTTTTGAATATTCATATTCTTCTTGTCCTATTAACTTGCCGATTAGCATTCGGAAAAAATCCTCTATATATTCCCATGCCCGCATAAATCCTCTATGTCGTTTTAAAGGCTCATATCGGGGATCTTGGGTAATGAGCGGAATGGCTTCTTGGTTTGAAGTTTTTGAATCTTGTTGTTCCATCAAATGTTTAATTGAAATAAGTGAATGGGTTGCCTGAATAAATAATTTCGCTTCCAAGGGATGCTCCGCTTTCAATTTTATATACTGCTGATGAAATTTTTGTAATTCTTTGGGCCAATTCTTTAACTGTTGCTCCTCATCGATAGGTTCATCAAGAATAGGGAGAGCAGGTTTTAAGCTGAGAATATTTTGTATATCTTGCAATGGATTTGCACACATGCGCTTGTATGCTAGTAACACGGATAAATCGTTTTGATTTTTTAATTCAAACAAGATGTCTTTTAAAAGATGGAGTGCCTTAAGACTAAAAGTCTCATCTGCATCAGAGATTTGAACTGCTTCATATAAACTTTTATACCATAGCTGTATTTCTTCTGGATATTGTTTTATATGTCTTATGTTTTGTACATGAAATAAATCCATTTTTTGTTTAAGCGGGCTGGAAGATTGTGGCAATGGGTTGATGTTGGGAGTAGATTCCTGGTGTTGAGGATTTGATAACTTATCTGATTCATAGGTTGAAGAAACCGACTTTTCTTTGGATTTTGTAGCAATTACTAATACTGAGGAATTTACCTTTCCGCTGTCGATGGCAAGCGTCTCAGAATCTTCTTCAGATGAAATACTGATTTGATTACCTGCCTCATCAAAAAAGGATAAAATATTATCTTCTGATGATTCGTCGTGACCATAGAATAATGACAGGCCATTTGGCTTTCTGGATGCAACCGGAACCTCAGGGGTTGATGGCCTCAATGGTTCAGATGGCCTTGACTTCAGATCAACCTGCAATTCTTGCCCTTTCTTTATTTCCTGCTGTATAACCACATCAGTAGATTGTGTTGATTTCACGACAACCGGTGTTTCTTGTCCATTGAGTGCTTGTTGTTCTAGGCTAGACTCAGAGTCTTGTTGAACCACTTGGGTGGGGTGCGTTGACTCCAGGATGACTGGTATTTCTTGTTCTATCTTTATATGCTGCTTTTGCCCTGAAGATTCGTTGTCTTTCTGAATCATAGGAGAGGGGCGTGTAGATTCAAGGACGATTGGTCTTTCCTGTATCTTAGTTACGTGTTGTTTTTCCACAATAGGCGCAATGCTCTTCACAACCCTTTGGGTTGGTTGTGTTGATTCCAGGACGACTGGTATTTCTTGTTCTACCTCTATATGATGTTTTTTATCTGAAGATTCAGAGTCTTTCTGAACCATAGGTGAGGGTCGTGTTGACTCCAGAACAACGTGTATTTCTTGTCCATGGTCTGGTTGTCGTTTTTCTATGGTAGATTCAGAGTCTTTCTGAACCATAGGTGAGGGTCGTGTTGACTCCAGAACAACGTGTATTTCTTGTCCATGGTCTGGTTGTCGTTTTTCTACGGTAGATTCAGAGTCTTTCTGAACCACAGGAGAGGGGCGTGTTGACTCCAGAACAACTGGTATTTCTTGTCCATTGTCTGACTGCCGTTTTTCGGTGGGAGAAGTAGTGCTTTTCTGAACTACTTGGGTAGGGTGTATCAATTCCACAGCAAGAGGGATTCCGGCGTTGGCTTCTATTTCCTGTTTTTCTAATGGAGGATCAATTCTCTCACCAATCAGATTAGGTAAAGGTAATTGATTTAATTCAGACACAAGTGATTGGATTTGATTTGCGAGAGTAGATAAATCCTCTTTAATAGAGTTTATATCTTCGTTCTTTAGTGGCTGATTTGAAAGCAAACGCAATCGCTCAATAAGTGCTTTTGCTTCATTGGTTGTTTGTCCATGTTCTTTCAGAAGCAGATCAATTTGCTTGGCTGTTTCAAGATAAGATTGGCATAGTTTAATTTGGCTTTTTAACTCTTCTTTATGAGGATCACTTGCATTCAGGGAATCCTTATTTTCTTCAGCTTCTTGCAAACTTGGAAGTTGGTCATCCATTGTTGCAGGTAATTCGTATTCACTTCTTAATTGGCATATTTGTTTGCCAAGAGCAGGCATTTCTTGAAGTTTTTCCAATGCTTGTAAATATTGTTCCTTCTTTTCCGAAACTTTTGGCATGAGAATGAGGAGAACCAAATAAAAATCAGCAGGTGAAGAGTCATAAGAAAGGCCACTCGGTAAAACAAAAGTGGGTATACTTTCTATTGGTATTTCATTTATCAGATCAATGGCATCGGGAACTAATTTCTTGTAAATAGATATATCCTCTTCATTTGAAGGAGTTTCTGGTATTGCTTTAATCAATAACTCTTGCTGTTTCACAAGCTCATGATGTTTGATTTTTAACTCTTTTTGTTGAGCTAATAATTGCAGCAAGCTAACGGAATCCTTAAGTTTTTGTTGGTTTACAGAATAATTAGAGTCTGAATACCATGAAAGCCAGGAAGACGGGTTAAAATTAGATAATATTCCATCAATCTGATTTTGGTATTCTTGTATCAATCCTTGAGGGTCTTCACTTGCTTGAAATCTCCTGATTAACTCTGCTTTTAAATCGGGTATCAGGGAGTGGTTAGTAACTGCAGTTTCAATGCGACTCAGTTCTTTAAGCAATAGTTCAATTTGTTTTTCTAACTCAGACTCTTTTTTATTAATATCAGTTGTAGATAATTGTTTGGCGAATCGCTTTTGCAAGTCATCCCATTTTTCGGAAGCGCGAGTTAATTTTTTGGTTTCCAGTTCTACTGTAGCTATAAATTTTTGTAAACTATCAACAGCATCTTCTTCTACATGGGGCTGGATGCCTAACTGAGACAAATCTGTCATTAAGACATTCCATTGGTTTTTGAGCAAAACCAGATTTAATTTGGCACGAGCAGTGTCCATTTCCTTGCTGGTTTTGAAGAGATAACTGTAATGCCCGACTACGATTGATTTCTGAACCTCTCCGTATTCAGGGAATTTATAAGGAGGCGCTAATGGATTTTGTTTGGACAGAACTTCATTTGCTTTAGGTTCAATTTCTTTGTATAAAGGATTTAATTCACTTTTTGCGAGTTCAATTTTTTTAGCCAAATCAGAAATTTTCCTTTGCAGTTCTTCTCCTTTTTTCATAACTTCATCAAGGTTTTGCTTTTTCTTTCTATATTCTTCTTGTTCTTCAGCCAAACTGGAATATTCATCAACATATTTTTTAATTAACAATAAAAGACCATATTGGGATTCAAATTCTACAGGGGCTTTTCCTTCTGGCAGTAGGGTTGAACTAAATATTTGCTTTAAATTTAAGGGATTAATTGGTTGAGTCAAGCTAGAGATTTCATTCATTAAATGCAGTATGATTTCGTTCATTATAAAACCCTCCTGGTTAAATCATAGTAGGATTCTATCGAAATCAAACGACTAAGCAAGTGGAAAAATGTAAATTTTGCAAAAAAAATGAATAAATAATTCTGAAAAAAAACATAGATAAAGCTACACATCTGAGTAAAGTTTCGGTATATTGCACAGCTGCTCATTATTGGCTGTTTACTGATAGTCTGTATATAGTGGAAGGGATTTTGTCCGCCTATACTGAAAATTGTTGGAGGGAGTGTGAGACAAAAGATAGTTGCTGGTAATTGGAAAATGAATGGCCAGATTCACCAAGTGACTGAACTGGTTTCACAAATTGAGGAATTACTTAGCTTTGATTGCATGGCACAGGTTGTGGTCATGCCTCCCAGCATCTATATACCCAAGGTGAGAGATTGCTTAAGCAAAGGAAAAATTGTGGTAGGTGCGCAAAATATCTATCCGAAGGATTATGGAGCATACACCGGTGAGCTGTCAGCTCCCATGCTTAAAGATTTTGATTGCCGATATGTTCTGGTCGGACACTCGGAGCGCAGACAATATTTTCACGAAGATGAAAATTTTGTGGCGCAAAAATTCCACCATGTAAAAGAACATGGTATGATACCTGTTCTTTGTGTTGGTGAAACTCTCTCTGAAAGAGAAAATGGGAAAACAGAGCAGGTTATTGCTCAGCAGTTGCTTGCGGTGAGTGCAAAAGGGGATGATTGCTTTCGTAATTGCGTAGTAGCCTATGAGCCTGTGTGGGCAATAGGCACAGGAAAAACTGCAACACCTGAACAGGCACAAAAAGTACACCAGTTTATTAGAGATCTGGTTAGAGAAATAAATGATAGTGATGCGAAACACTTGACGCTCATATACGGTGGCAGTGTTAATGAAAATAATGCAAAAGCATTATTTTCCATGCCAGACATTGATGGAGGGTTAGTGGGTGGAGCATCTTTGAACGCAAAACAATTTGTGGAAATTGTGAAATGTATCAATTGATATTAATGATTCATGTTTTAATTGCTGTAATTTTAATTGGCTTGGTTCTTATTCAACATGGTAAGGGCGCTGATATCGGTGCTGCTTTTGGTTCTGGCGCATCAAACACTTTATTCGGAAGTCAAGGTACTGGTGGCTTCTTGTTTAAATTAACTGGTGGTTTGGCAATGACATTTTTTATTACCAGTTTGATGCTGTCTTATATGGTTTCTACACAGCACCAAAAAGCAGACCAGTTGGCTATTCCGCAACAAACTGGTGCTCCAGTCAGTTCAGTCCCAGTACCAGTTGAAAAAAATAATAAGAAGTAACTAAAAAGATGTAGTGTCTTTAGGGCTGTTGTCTTTTGTGATGAACGAGGATAACAAAAATAAAAATAAGCCGAAGTGGTGGAATTGGTAGACACGCCGTCTTGAGGGGGCGGTGGCGCAAGCCGTGCCGGTTCGAGTCCGGCCTTCGGCACCATTTTAAATCGAGCAAGGTGAACTGATGCTATCTCAATACCTACCCGTTCTCGTTTTTATAATTGTTGCCTTGATTTTAGGCGCAGTAATGATAGGGGCTGGTTCTTTGCTTTCCAAGCATAATCCAGACAGTGCTAAAAACTCTCCCTATGAGTGTGGTTTTGGTGCCTTTGAAAGCTCCCATATTCCCTTTGATGTACGGTTTTATCTAGTAGCTATTTTATTTATTATTTTTGATCTGGAAACAGCATTCTTTTTCCCCTGGGCCTTGGCATTACGCAAAATAGGATGGTTTGGTTTTTATGCTATGATGTTATTTCTTGGATTGCTGGTTATAGGTTTTATCTATGAATGGAAAAGAGGCGCCTTGGAGTGGGAATAAGTTTCTTTCATTCTTTTAAAATATTTGATGTAATCTTTAGTTTTAGCCATTACTATGGGAAGCAAAGGACGCTTTGTGCAAATCATTACAAAGCTTTTTGCTTTTTGAGGAACCCAGTTATGATTTTAGGTTTGTTTGTAAATCCTGGTAGTCTTTTGCCAAAACAATAACTGAGATTACATTTTAAGCCATTGTAATAATGGTCATGTAAAAACTGGATTATTAATTATTTAACTGCTTAGAGGCGAACTATGGCGGTTGCAGAACTAGAAAAAAAAGGTTTTGAGTTGACTACGGTCGAAAAGTTGGTTGGATGGGCACGCAGTGGCTCCATGTGGCCAATGACATTTGGTTTAGCTTGTTGTGCCGTGGAAATGATGCACGTGGGAGCAGCACGCTATGATTTGGATAGGTTTGGTATTATTTTCCGCCCCAGTCCTCGTCAGTCAGACGTCATGATTGTAGCAGGTACTTTGTGTAACAAAATGGCCCCTGCTCTCAGGAAAGTTTATGATCAGATGCCAGAACCACGCTGGGTTATTTCCATGGGATCTTGCGCCAATGGTGGGGGATATTATCATTACTCCTATTCGGTCGTTCGTGGCTGCGACCGCATTGTGCCAGTGGATGTATATGTTCCTGGCTGCCCACCAACAGCAGAAGCATTACTATACGGTATTATTCAATTACAAAATAAAATCAGGCGGAAGCCTGTTTTAGAGGCATAAGCTCATCAAGGGTGCAGATTAGATGACAAAAAATGAATATTTGATTGAAAAGCTACAAGCTGATTTAGCAAATCATATCACCGAGTTGACCTCCGCATGTGGTGAAGTAACTATCGAGTGTGAGGTACAAAATTTATTGCCTGTCATGGTTGAGTTGAGAGACAGAGAGGAATTCTCTTTCGATCAGTTAATCGATCTATGTGGTGTGGATTATTTGCACTATGGTGATTATGACTGGGAAACAGAGTCTGCAACAGAGCATGGGTTTTCACGAGGTGTTGAGCGCCAGGAAGCCAAGGCCTATGCTGTAAACAAACCACGATTTGCTGTAGTCTATCATTTATTATCAACTAAAAAGAATCATCGTCTGCGAGTCAAATTATTTATAGAAGAATCTCATTTAATTGTTCCATCCGTACACCATCTATGGAAGTCTGCTAACTGGTTTGAACGGGAAGCTTATGATTTATATGGGATTTTATTTGATGGTCATCCTGATTTAAGACGGTTACTGACTGATTATGGTTTTATCGGTCACCCCTTCCGTAAAGATTTTCCACTCAGTGGAGAGGTGGAAATGAGATATGATGCTAAACTGCAAAAGGTAATCTATGCCCCTGTAGACATTGTGCCGAGAATTGTAGTTCCAAAGGTTATTCGTAATGATAACCGCTACATAGGTAATGAAGGTAGCAAAAATGATTGAACTTAAAAATTATACCTTGAATTTTGGCCCACAACATCCTGCTGCACATGGTGTTCTGAGATTGGTTCTTGAGCTAGAGGGTGAAACCATTGTTCGTGCCGATCCACATATTGGGTTGCTTCACCGTGCAACAGAAAAACTGGCTGAGACCAAGCCTTACATTCAAAGCATTGGTTACATGGACAGATTAGATTATGTCTCAATGATGTGTAACGAACATGCTTATGTTATGGCGATTGAAAAGTTATTGGGTATAGAACCACCTTTGCGAGCTAAGTACATACGAACTATGTTTGATGAGGTGACTCGAATTTTGAACCATCTATTGTGGCTAGGCGCTACTGCATTGGATATTGGTGCAATGACTGTGTTTCTTTATTGCTTTAGAGAGCGGGAAGATTTATTTGATTGCTACGAGGCAGTTTCAGGAGCACGTATGCATGCTACCTACTACAGACCAGGGGGAGTAGCAAGGGATTTGCCGGATACCATGCCTCAATACAAACCGTCAAGATGGCACAACGAAAGAGAAATTGAAAAAAAGAACCACAACCGTCAGGGTAGTCTTTTGGATTTTCTTTGGGACTTTACTGAGCGATTTCCCCACTGTGTGGATGAGTATGAAACATTGTTAACCGATAATCGTATATGGAAACAACGTACTGTAGATATTGGTGTAGTTTCACCAGAAAACGCACTTCAATGGGGATTTACCGGACCAATGTTAAGAGGTTCCGGTATTGCCTGGGATTTACGTAAGAAACAGAGCTATGCTGCTTACGATAAGGTTGAATTTGATATTCCTGTTGGCAAGACAGGGGATTGCTATGATCGATACCTGGTAAGAGTCGAGGAATTGAGACAATCCAATCGAATCATAAGGCAATGTATTGAGTGGTTACGAAAACATCCTGGTCCAGTAAAAGTAGATGATTACAAAGTAACGCCCCCACGTCGGGTGGTAATGAAACATGACATGGAAGCACTGATTCATCACTTTAAATTATTTACCGAAGGCTTTTGTTTGCCACGCGGTGAGGTTTATTCCGCTGTTGAAGCACCTAAAGGCGAGTTTGGTATCTATATGGTGTCAGATGGAGCTAACAAGCCTTATCGTCTGAAAATAAGAGCTCCAGGCTTTGCCCATTTATCGAGCTTTGATGATATGGTTAGAGGTCACATGTTAGCTGATGGAGTTGCTATATTAGCAAGTCAAGATATAGTGTTTGGAGAGATAGACCGTTAATTTAACGACATCTTTGCTTAAAGTGTGTTAAGAGATAATAAACGATATAAAGGTTTCGAAATGTCTGCTAATTCAGCAAAAATATTAAATCAATTGATGCCGGCAAAGCGTATGAGTGATATTGATCATTGGATATCAAAATATCCTAAAGATCAAAAGCAATCCGCAGTCATGAGTGCTCTTCGAATAGTGCAAGAAGAACATGGACATTTAACAACGGAATTAATGAATGCAGTAGCTGAATATCTTGATATGCCACCTATTGCAGTTTATGAAGTAGCAAGCTTTTATACAATGTATGAACACAAGCCAGTGGGAAGACATTTAATTAATGTTTGTACCAATATCTCTTGCATGCTGAGAGATTCTGCCGGCGTAGTTGAACATTTAGAAAAGAAATTGGGTGTTAAGCTAGGTGGGACAACAGAAGATGGTCGATTTACTTTAAGATCAGTTGAATGCTTAGGTGCCTGTGTGAATGCGCCAATGATGCAAGTTGATAAAGATTATCACGAAAATTTGACTGCTGAATCTATAGATAAAGTATTGGAACAGTACCAATAGAAAATAAAGGTGTTTGCCATGGTTGAACTAAATCAAGTTTGTTACCGAACATTTCATTTACCAGAGCCCTGGTCGCTATCAACTTATGAAAGTATTGGCGGCTATAGCGCGTGGCGAAAAATTTTAAAAGAGCAAACATCACCTCAATTAATAATTGAAGAGTTGAAAACCTCCGCTTTGCGCGGACGAGGAGGTGCTGGATTCCCAACCGGTTTGAAATGGAGTTTTATGAATAGAAACTCTCCTGTACAAAAATACGTAGTATGTAACTCTGATGAAGGTGAACCGGGTACTTGCAAGGATAGAGAGATTCTTACTTTAAATCCGCACCAATTAATCGAAGGAATGGCCATAGCTGGATATGTTATGGGTGCCACTGTTGGTTACAACTATATAAGAGGAGAGTTCTGGCTGCCTTTTGAGCGTACTGAGGCTGCATTAAAAGAAGCATATGATGCTGGATTGCTAGGCAAAAATATATTAGGCTCCGGCTTTGATTTTGATTTATATAATCATTTGGGTGCGGGCGCTTATATTTGCGGTGAAGAAACCGCATTGCTCAACTCGATTGAAGGAAAAAAGGGAATGCCTCGTTTTAAACCACCATTTCCAGCGAATTATGGATTATATGGTAAACCTACAACCATAAATAATACGGAAACATTTGCATCTGTTCCGGTCATTATGGAAAAAGGTGGCGAATGGTTTTTAAAATTGGGTAAACCAAATAATGGCGGTGCGAAGTGCTTTAGTGTCAGTGGCCATGTTAACAAACCCGGTAACTATGAAATCCCCTTGGGTACACCATTTAAAACGCTTCTTGATCTCGCTGGTGGTGTCATTAAAGGGCGAAAAATCAAAGCCGTAATTCCCGGTGGCTCCTCTATGCCAGTGCTTCCAGGTGACGTTATGCTGGGGTTGGATATGGATTATGACAGCATACAAAAAGCCGGATCAGGCTTGGGTTCAGGTGCTGTCATTGTTATGGATGAAACGACTTGTATGGTAGATGCCTTGTATCGTATTTCTGAGTTCTACATGGATGAATCCTGTGGACAATGCACGCCTTGTCGCGAAGGCACAGGTTGGTTGGTCAGGCTATTACACAGAATTATAAACGGTCATGGCGAGCCGGGAGATGTGGAGAAGCTAGTGAATGTGGCGAATAACATAGAAGGAAGAACCATTTGTGCTCTAGGCGAGGCGGCAGCGTGGCCAGTACAGAGTTTTGTTAAACATTTCTATGATGAATTTGAATATTTCATAAAGCATAAACGCTCGATCGTCGCAGCATAATTAAGAAGGTTAGACCATGGCTACTATTGAAATCGACGGTAAAACATTTGAAGCAGAAAACGGTAAAATGATTATAGAGGTGGCAGATGAGGCCGGCATCTATATTCCACGTTTTTGCTACCATAAAAAATTATCTGTGGCAGCCAATTGCCGTATGTGTTTGGTCGAAGTGGAAAATGGGAGGAAACCAGTTCCTGCTTGCGCTACTCCTATAACCAATGGAATGAAAGTATTTACAAAATCAGAGCAGGCTATACATTCTCAAAAGGTAGTGATGGAGTTCCTTCTGATAAATCACCCTCTGGATTGTCCTATTTGCGACCAGGGTGGAGAATGTGAGCTTCAAGATATTTCAATGGGTTTTGGCGCTGATAAATCAGAATATACAGAAACCAAACGCGCAGTGGATGATGATAATTTAGGCACTTTAATTTCTACTGAAATGACCCGTTGTATCCATTGCACTCGATGTGTTCGCTTCGGTGATGAAATTGCCGGAGTAAGAGAGCTGGGAGCTACTGGCCGTGGCGAAAAAACGCAAATTGGCACTTATGTAGAACACAGTATGACATCGGAAGTTTCAGGGAATATCATAGACTTGTGCCCCGTTGGTGCTTTGACTTCCAAGCCTTATCGGTTTAAAGCCCGAGCATGGGAATTGACGCAACATGACAGCGTTGCGCCTCATGATTGTCTGGGTTCAAATGTCCATATTCATACAAGAAATAATAAATTGATGCGTGTAGTTCCCAGAGAAAATGAATCAATTAACGAAACCTGGCTTTCAGACAGAGATAGATTTAGCTATTTAGGGTTAAATGCGGCATCAAGGGCAAGTAAGCCACAAATTAAAAGAAATGGGCAATGGGAAGAGGTCGATTGGGAAACAGCGCTCAAATTTACTGCGGAAGGAATAAGCCGAGTTATCAAACAACATGGACCAGAGCAAATGGCTGCTTTCGCGTCCAGTTCTTCTACCTTGGAAGAAATGTATTTACTACAAAAATTAATGAGAGAACTAGGTGTTCAAAACCTGGATCACAGGCTACAACAAATTGATTTTAGAGATCAGGCATTTTTGCCTACTACACCTATAAGTACCTTACCTTACGCAGAAATAGATCATCAGCATGCAATTGTTTTAATAGGATGCAATGTTCATAGGGAAGTACCTTTGGCAGGAACCCGGATACGAAAAGCTTTTCGTAATGGTGCAAAAATTTATGCCATCAATCCAGTCGATTTTGATTATCATTTTGATTTGGCTGAACGTGTCATTATTTCTCCTCTGGAAATGCCTATGCAACTCGCTAAATTAGCGTTGGCACTTGCCCCCGATTTAGCCTCACTTCCAGAAGAAGTTCAAAAATTGTTAATAGGTTTGGAGGTAGATAAACAAACCAAACAAATTGCAAAATCATTGAAAGAAGAGAAGGCCTGCTTGATAACAGGGGCAATAGTTGAAAATCATCCTGAAGCTTCTTTATTACGTACTTTAGCAGAAATTATTCAAAAGCTGAGTAGCGCCAAATTAGTAAGGCTAACGACAGGAGCAAACAGTGCGGGTGCGTGCATTGCAGGCATGTTGCCACATAGAACAGTGGCTGGAAAATCAGTTTCAGAACCTGGGTTGAATGTACAAGATGCCTTAAATTCCAAACTAAAAGGCTATTTTCTCATGGGTGTTGAACCAGGGTATGATTTTGCAAATCCGGCCGGAGCAAGACAATCAATGTTAGCTGCAGAATTTGTTGTCCTGTTATCAGCCTATGATCACGAATCCATGCATGATTATGCCGATGTCATTTTACCGGTCGCTCCTTATACCGAAACATCAGGAACATACGTAAACATCGATAATACCTGGCAAACAGTGAAAGGGGCTATGCTCCCATTTGGCGAATCTCGACCAGCTTGGAAAGTGCTTCGCGTTTTGGGTAATTTATTACACTGCAAGAAATTTGATTATACTTCCACTGAAGAGGTCTTGGCTGAAGTCAAAGAAGCAATGTTGATGACCTTAGAGCATGAATACAAACCCTATTATCCTGAATCATTGCCTGTCATTAATCAATCATTGGTAAGGGTTGGAGAATGGCCTCTTTATCGAATAGATGCTATTACTAGAAATGCAAAAGAGTTACAATTATGTGCCGCATCCGAATCTGCCTGTATAAGAATTCATCCATCAACAGCAGATAGATTGAAATTAGAAGAAATTGCTACTGTATCTCAAGGAGATATTGAGATAACATTGCCGCTAAAACGTGATGAGCGCATTGCGGTTGATGTTGTATGGGTGGCAAATGCAATGCCAGAAACAGTTGACCTGGGTCACTCGTTTGCTGCAATAACAATAAAGCGCTAAAAGGTAAAAAAATGCTTCATAACATTGGCATACTAATTTGGATTATCATTAAAATTCTTGTGATAGTTGTCCCTTTACTGATTTCCGTGGCCTACCTAACCTATGCGGAGCGTAAAGTGATTGGTTATATTCAAGTCCGTATCGGTCCAAACAGGGTCGGTTTAAAGGGCTTACTACAGCCGTTTGCTGATCTACTGAAATTGATAACCAAAGAAATCATAGTTCCTACTCGATCAAATAAATACCTTTTTGTTATTGCACCGCTTTTTGCTTTGGTACCATCATTGGTCGGTTGGGCGGTAATCCCTTTTCAAGAAGGCGTTGTCTTGGCGAATATTAACGCAGGTGTCCTATATTTGTTTGCTATGAGTTCGTTGGGGGTATATGGCGTTCTTATTGCAGGATGGGCATCGAATTCCAAATACGCTATGTTTGGTGCGTTGCGTAGCACTGCTCAGACAGTCTCTTATGAAATCGCCATGGGATTTGCTCTGGTTGGAGTGCTCTTGGCAGCAGGGAGCATGAACTTGACTGATATTGTTAATTCTCAAAAAGGTGGAATGCTGCATTGGTGGTTTATTCCCTTGCTTCCCTTATTCCTGGTTTTCTGGATTGCCGGTATTGCGGAAACAAACAGAGCTCCTTTTGACTTAGCAGAAGGTGAATCAGAAATAGTTGCTGGTTTCCACGTTGAATATTCTGGCATAGGGTTCGCTTTATTTTTCCTCTCTGAATACGCCAGTATGATCTTGATTTCAACCGTTTTGGCAATTCTGTTTATGGGTGGATGGTTGTCACCTTTCGAAGGCATTACGTTTCTGGATCAAATCTTTTTTGTAGTACCCGGATTTGTTTGGTTACTTCTAAAAATTAGTTTCTTTCTTTTTGTGTATTTGTGGGTAAGGGCTACTTTCCCCCGATATCGTTATGACCAGCTTATGCGTTTAGGCTGGAAGGTACTTATCCCTGTTACTATAGTTTGGTTAATAGTAACCGCCTTCATGGTGGTTGCTCATGTCAAGCCATGGTTTTGACGGTTAGAAGAGAAGCCGATGAAAAAAGTATATCATTATGTAATTCACTATGTTCGTACCTACTTACTGTTAGAGTTGCTAGCCGGTTTATGGCTAACGGTAAAGTATTTTTTCAGGAAAAAAATAACAATTCAGTTTCCTGAAGAACAAACACCTCTCTCTCCAAGATTCAGGGGTCTTTTGGCGTTACGCCGTTACCCCAATGGTGAGGAACGCTGCATTGCCTGTAAGTTATGTGAAGCAGTTTGTCCAGCACTGGCAATTACAATTGAATCAGAGCAAAGAGAAGATGGCTCACGCCGTACTACTCGGTATGATATTGATATGTTTAAATGCATTAATTGTGGGTTATGTGAAGAGTCTTGCCCAGTTGATTCGATCGTTGTTACTCCAATTCATCATTACCATATCAGCGAGCGTGGTCAAAATATTATGACAAAAGAGAAACTTTTAGCAGTGGGCGATTTGATGGAAACACAACTCGCAGCCGACAGAGCTGCTGATGAAAAATACCGTTGATGGGGTGATTTATGCATGAATGGGCAATCCAAGCAATTTTTTACATCTTTGCATTATTGACCGTATTATCGGCATTAATGGTAATCAGCCAAAACAATCCAGTTCGTTGTGTTTTGTTTTTAGTACTCACTTTTTTTACCAGTGCGGTTTTATGGATTTTAGCTGAGGCAGAGTTTTTAGCATTAATCCTTATCCTGGTATATGTTGGCGCTGTCATGACTTTGTTTCTGTTTGTCGTCATGATGTTAAACATTGACATCGAAACCATGAAAGGCCATTTAGTCAAATATTTACCATTTGGATTAATTATAGTCGCCTTATTGACAGGGTTATTAATGGTAGCTATTCCTAAAGATTTATTTAGGAACAGTGTGCAAATTCAAGAGAAGCCTATGAGTGTTAACTCACAATTAATGGATTTATCTACTCAAGATGAGCTGGTTCCACCTGAAAACACTACATCGAACACTGAAAAATTAGGAATGGTTCTTTATACCGATTATTTTCTTGCTTTTGAAATAGCTGCGGTCATTTTACTGGTAGCCATAGTGTCTGCTATTACCTTGGTGCATAGAGGTGCTATCAGGTCGAAACGGCAAGATATCACCCAGCAAATTATGACTCGAAGAGCAGAACGAGTGAAATTAATCAGTATGAAACCAGAGAAATAGTTATTGGGGAATTCCTTATGATACCTGTTTATGATTATTTAATATTAGGGGTGATTTTATTCGGTTTGAGTCTTGTTGGCATCATGCTCAATCGTAAAAATATCATTTTATTACTTGTTTGTGTTGAGTTGATGTTATTGGCTGTGAATACAAATTTTATTGCATTTTCTCATTACTACAATGAAGTCGGTGGACAGGTATTTGTCTTTTTCATTTTAACTGTAGCTGCCGCAGAAGCAGCAATAGGTTTGGCCATAGTAATGTTGCTTTATAGAAACAGAGGCAATATTGATGTTGATAAAATGAATCATTTAAAAGGTTAAAATCGTGAGTATTCAACAAGTCTGCTTAGTAATCGTTTTGACTCCCCTTATTGGTTCTGCTATAGCAGGATTTTTTAGAAATCAGATTGGTCGAGTCGGAGCTCATACAGTAACTATTTTAGGCGTAGCCATTTCCTTAATATGTTCAATTTTTCTTGCATGGGGTTTGTTTTCTGGTTCAATTCCAAATACAAATAGCCTTGTTTATCACTGGGCCAGTGGTGGGGCATTAATTCCCTACGAATTTAATATTGGTTTTTTAATAGACCCCTTAAGTGTGGTCATGTTGGTCATAGTAAATTTTGTTTCTTTACTAGTCCACGTTTATAGTATTGGATACATGGCTGATGATGATGGATATCAACGATTTTTCAGTTATATTTCTTTATTTACATTTATGATGCTCATGTTAGTGAGTGCAAACAACTTTCTACAATTATTTTTTGGCTGGGAAGGGGTTGGACTCGTTTCTTATTTATTAATCGGATTTTGGTATCAAAAGGAATCTGCAATAGAGGGAAGTCTGAAAGCATTTCTTGTAAACCGTGTAGGAGACTTTGGATTTGTATTAGGGATAGGGTTAATTTTTGCTTATACTGGAAGTATTGATTATGAAAAAGTATTTAGCAGTGCAAATTATCTGGCAAGTCAAAATATAGAATTATTTAGTGGTTACTCCTGGTCATTGATTACCGTCATTTGTCTGCTGCTTTTTGTTGGTGCCATGGGCAAATCGGCACAAGTGCCTCTGCACGTTTGGTTACCTGAATCAATGGAAGGTCCAACACCTATTTCAGCACTTATCCATGCGGCAACAATGGTGACGGCAGGTGTCTTCATGGTCGCTCGTATTTCTCCTTTAATTGAATTGTCTACTGCAGCACTTAGCACAGTATTAGTAATTGGTGCAACAGGTGCATTGTTTACCGGAATACTGGCTTTAGTTATGAACGATATTAAGCGTGTGGTGGCTTATTCCACATTATCACAGCTAGGTTATATGATGGTTGCAATGGGTGCTTCAGCCTATAGTGCCGGTATGTTTCATTTATTAACCCATGCTTGCTTTAAAGCGTTACTGTTTCTTGGTGCGGGCTCAGTTATTATTGGTATGCATCACGAACAAGATATGCGGAAAATGGGTGGATTATGGAATAAAATGCCGATTACCTATGTCACCTATGTCATAGGTAGTCTGGCATTATGTGCTTTCCCGCCTTTTGCTGGTTTTTATTCGAAGGATACCATTATTGAAGCAGCACAACTTTCCCAGATACCCGGTAGCAGTTATGCTTATTTTTGTGTGACTGCAGGCGCTATGGTTACAGCACTATATACTTTCAGGTCCTTGTTTATGACATTTCATGGCAAGCCACGCATGGATGAACATACTTTAAGTCATCTTCATGAATCTCCGTGGGTAGTATGGCTGCCATTAGTATTGCTGGCGATCCCATCCATCGCTTTAGGTTATGTACTTTATATGCCTATTTTATTCGATACACCAGCCCTGTTAAGCTCATCAATTTTTGTTTTGCCTGAACATAATGTTTTAGCAGAACTTGCTCATGAAGTGAGCTCACCATTTGCAAGCGCTGTTCACTCGATTTATTCATTGCCATTTTGGATTACTGTACTGGGGGCAGTTATTGCTTGGGTTTGTTATATCGCCGTTCCAGCTATCCCAGGCCATTTAGCTAGATATTTTTCAATCATTTACTCTATTTTACTGAATAAGTACGGGTTTGATCGCTTTAACGAGCTGTTTTTTGTAAAAGGAGCCAGGGGATTAGGCGTTGCTTTTTACAAGATTGGTGATCAGAAATTAATTGATGGTGCAGTAGTCAATGGTAGTGGACGTTTGGTTCGCTGGTTCTCTGGAAAAGGGCGAAAGATACAAAGCGGATACATCTATCATTATGCGACAGTAATGGTGTTTGGATTACTGGCTTTTCTATGCTGGTTAATCCTGGACTGAAGATAAGGTGAAGGTATGCATTATTTGCTCAATTTATTAATTTGGTTACCGATACTAGGTGGCGTTTTTGTTTTGCTGACCGGAGATGATAAAAATCCGAATGTATCGCGTTATTTAACATTATTCACCATACTTCTTTGTTTAGTGCTCTGCATACCTTTAGTTAAAGGATTTGATCTGCAATCTTTTGGCATGCAGTTTATTGAAGAAATTCCCTGGATGCCGGCATTGGGTATTAATTATACCCTTGGTATTGATGGCCTATCTTTACTTTTAATCGTTTTAACAATTTTTACTAATTTAATAGTGATTTTGGCTACGTGGGATAGCATTAGTAAAAGAGTTTCCCAATACCTATCAGCGTTTTTAATTATGCAAGGGCTTCTGGTCGGTGTATTTTCTGCCATGGATGCTATTGTATTTTATATTTTCTGGGAAGCAACCTTGATACCAATGTATCTTATTATAGGTATCTGGGGTTCTGATAATCGAGTTTATGCGGCAATAAAATTTTTCTTATATACCTTTTTAGGCTCGGTTCTTATGCTGGCCAGCTTCTTATATATGGGCTACATTGCGGGTTCATTTAAGATCGAAACCTTTTATGCCATTAAATTAGGCATGACCGCACAAACATTAATTTTTATTGCTTTTTTCTTGGGCTTCGCAATAAAAATACCAATGTTTCCAGTTCATACCTGGTTGCCAGATGCCCATACTGAAGCACCTGCTGGTGGTTCTGTCGTTTTAGCGGCAATTTTGCTAAAACTCGGTGCTTATGGGTTTATCCGTTTTTCTCTGCCGATAGTACCGGATGCTTGTAGTAAATATGCCCCTTTGATGGTTGCATTGTCCTTGATTGCAGTGGTTTATATAGGATTAATCGCTATTGTTCAGAAGGATATGAAAAAACTAATTGCCTATTCTTCAATTTCACACATGGGGTTTGTAACCTTGGGTTGTTTTGCTATATTTGCAATTGCACGTCATGCGGGTTTAAGCAATGCTGGATTAATCCTTGAGGGTGCAATTGTCGTCATGATATCGCACGCCTTTGTCTCAAGTGCAATGTTTGCTGGTGTTGGATTTATATATGATCGTATGCATACAAGGTTGCTTGCAGACTTTGGTGGAATAGTAAATACCATGCCCATATTCGCTTCTTTTTTTATGCTTTTTGCTATGGCTAATGCCGGCTTGCCAGGAACATCCGGATTTGTTGGTGAGTTTATGGTGATATTAGGTAGCATAAAGGCGGGTTTTTGGGTTGCTTTTTGGGCAGCAACCACATTGATTATTGGGGCGGCATATACGCTATGGATGTATAAAAGAGTGATCTTTGGACCTATAGCCAATGAAAAAGTAGCAGCTCTAAAAGATATATCAGGCTTTGAATTAAGTGCTTATGTATTACTTGCAATAATGGTCATTGCTCTAGGAGTGTATCCAAAACCCATGTTAGAGTTTGTGCATCAAACTGTAAGTCATACTTTGGCATTAGCTGATAAATCTAAACTCTAACAAAGAACTACGATAGCGTTAAATTGTAATCGAGTTCCTTAGCAAGGTTAAATATGATGACATTACTAGAAAATATCCATGTAGCAATACCAGAAATGATTATTTTAATTACTGCGTGCTTGGCATTGCTTGCTGACTTGTTCTTTCGTCATAAATTCAAATCAATTGCATTTTATATTTCTTGTATAGGAATTTTAGTATCAGCGCTGGTAAGCTTCCTTTTTATAGGAAGCTACAAGATATTTATATTCAACAAGTTATTTATAAGTGATGATATAAGTCATTTAATGAAACTGTTTATTGATATCACAGTATTATTAAGTTTTATCTATTCCCAAAACTATCTAGATGAACGCCAAATGCCATCTGGTGATTATTATGTTCTGGGATTATTTTCAATACTAGGCATGATGACCCTAGTCTCAGCACACTCTTTGTTGACGCTTTATCTGGGCTTGGAATTAATGTCGTTGCCTTTGTATGCAATGACAGCCATCCGCCGGACTGATAGTGATGCCTCTGAAGCGGCAATGAAGTATTTTGTAATGGGAGCTATTGCCTCTGGGATGCTGTTGTATGGTATATCTTTGGTATACGGTGCTACAGGCAAACTTGACTTGTTAGATATTGCCAATGCGGTTGCTGTAAATTGGCAGCAACAAAACACTCTTTTTACTTTTGCTATGGTATTTATACTTGCAGGAGTCGGATTTAAACTGGCCGCAGTTCCTTTTCATATGTGGGCTCCAGACGTCTATCAAGGAGCGCCAAGCTCTGTAACACTATTTATTAGTACAGCACCTAAGATTGCAGCACTAGGGATGGCACTACGGTTTTTGACTATTGGATTAGTCGATATTACCGTTCAATGGCAGCAAATTATTTTAGTAATGTCACTGCTTTCCACCGGTATAGGTAATTTATTAGCAGTTATTCAAACCAGGATCAAGCGCTTGTTAGCTTATTCTGCAATTTCTCATATAGGGTATGCTTTGTTTGGGGTTTTAGCTGCTAGCTCTGCTGGTTATGCAGCCGCTCTATATTATATTTTGATTTATGCTGTTATGTCTGCAGCAGGTTTTGGCTTAATTGTATTGATGTCAAATCATGGAATGGAAATTGATAGCATTGATGACTTAAAGGGTTTAAATAAAAGAAATCCATGGCTAGCGTTTATGATGCTATTAGTCATGTTTTCAATGGCTGGTGTGCCCCCGACTGTTGGCTTCTTTACAAAATTGTTGGTTTTGAAGGCATTAGTGGACGCACATATGACTTGGTTAGCGGTAGTAGGTTTGCTATTTACAGTGATAGGAGCTTATTATTATTTGCGAATTGTTAAAATTATGTATTTTGATCAACCAGAAAATGAAGATATTGTAAGGATTGGTACAGGCAATACCATAGTTTACTCGCTTAATTGCCTCTCTTTGCTTTATTTAGGTATTTTCCCAGGCGCACTAATCGCTGCATGTATTAATGCATTTGCAAATTAATTTACAAACTTTAGCAAAAGTACTTGCTTAGGGCCCCAAGTATCAGTATACTTGCCCTCAGTTGACGCGGGGTGGAGCAGCCTGGTAGCTCGTCGGGCTCATAACCCGAAGGTCGTAGGTTCAAATCCTGCCCCCGCTACCAATTTTATAAAACCCCATTTTTGGGGTTTTTTATTATGTTGACTCGGATACTGTCTAAATCTAAGTCAGTTACCAGGCTTGGGCGAGTGCGCCCTTTTTTTGTTTATACATACTATGATAAATGATGACTTGATAGTGCTTTTAGAGCCTATAATTAAAAATATGGGTTATGAACTTTGGGGTTGTGAATATCTTTCCCAAGGGAAACACTCATTATTAAGAATTTATATAGATAAACCAGATGGAATAGGAATCGATGACTGTCAGGAAGTGAGTAAACAAGTCAGTGCTTTGCTTGATGTTGAAGACCCTATTCCAGGGCACTATAGTTTAGAAATATCATCTCCTGGGATACCCCGGCCACTGTTTAGTATCTGGCAATATCAGCGTTACATTGGTTATGAAATTCATATAAAAACTTTTAAGCCAGTAAATGGGAAACGAAAATTATCAGGTATTATTGTTTCAGCATCAGAAGATACAATAGTATTGAATATTAATAATGAACATCAAGAAATACTTTTATCAAATATTGTGAAAGCAAATTTGACAGTCTAGAGAGGCGAACAATGAGCAAAGAATTGTTATTAGTTGCTGAGGCATTATCAAACGAAAGAGGCGTTAGTAAAGACGTTATTATACTTGCCATTCAGGCTGCACTGGAATCTGCAACTCGAAAGATTCTTGGTTTGGATATAGGTGTGCGCATCAAAATAGATTCTAAAACAGGCGACTATGAAACCTTCAGGTACTGGGACGTGGTCAATGAAGAAGAATTAGAGTTTCCAGATCGTCAATTGACCTTGGAGCAAGCAAAAGAGCGAAATCCCTCACTTGCTGTTGGCGATCGCATTGAAGAAATTATTCCTTCCATAGAATTTGGAAGAATAGAAGCGCAAACGGCGCGGCAAGTTATTATGCAAAAAGTGCGAGAAGCAGAACGTGAATTGATCATAGACCAATTCCGTAGCAAACTTGGACAGCTAATCTATGGAACTGTAAAAAAAGTAACTCGTGATAATGTGATCATTGATTTAGGTGGTAAAGCAGAAGCTTTCTTGCCTCGGTCTGAAATGTTACCCCATGAAATGTTTCGTCCTAATGACAGAGTTCGAGCCTATCTATATGAAATCACGCCCCAAGCAAGAGGGCCGCAATTGTTCGTAAGCAGAACTCGAAATGAAATGCTGATTGAATTATTCCGTATTGAAGTTCCAGAAATTGGTGAAAACATAATTGATATCAAAGCTGCAGCGCGTGATCCTGGAAATAGAGCAAAAATTGCTGTTAAAACCAATGATGGACGTATTGACCCTATCGGTGCTTGTGTTGGTATGCGTGGAGCAAGGGTTCAAGCAGTTTCAAGTGAGTTAGGTGGTGAGCGAGTTGATATCATTTTATGGGATGATAATCCTGCTCAATTAGTCATAAATGCTATGGCTCCAGCTGATATCACATCTATCGTTGTGGATGAAGACACGCATACTATGGATTTAGCAGTAGCGAAAGAACAGTTATCACAAGCAATTGGTCGAAACGGACAAAATGTTCGTTTAGCTAGCCAACTGACCGGTTGGACATTGAATGTCATGACAACAGAAGAGTTTGAAAGCAAGAATCAAGAGGAATCAAGTAAAATAGTCAATCTGTTTACTGGTGCGTTAGAAATTGATGAGGAAATAGCTTCATTATTGGTAGCTCACGGATTTTCTTCTCTCGAAGAAGTAGCGTATGTTCCTAAGGAAGAATTGCTCGCTATTGAAGAGTTTGATGAAGAGATAGTTGAAGAGTTAAGAAACAGAGCAAATGATAAGTTGTTGGAGATGGCGTTGTCATCCGGTAAAGGCTTATCTGGTACTCCAGACGATTCACTTCTCAGTATGGAAGGTATGACAGAGGATTTGGCAAATAAATTAGCAAGTAAAGGAATTACGACAATGGAAGATCTTGCAGAACAATCTGTAGATGAATTAATGGAAATTGAAGGGATTACTGAAGAAAAAGCGGGTGCTTTAATTATGAAAGCAAGAGAACCATGGTTTCAATAAACCATGGTTATCGAAAATTGACCAATACAATGCTAGATGCATTTTAAATATATTCAGCTTTATAAAAAGTTGCTGAGAGGGGATTAAATATGGCGGATGTGACGGTTAAACAATTAGCTCAAGTCGTTGGTATCCCGGTTGAGCGCTTATTGAACCAGTTACAGGAAGCAGGATTATCTTTTACTGATGATCAACAGACTGTGAATGAAGAACAAAAGAGGATCTTGCTTAATCATTTAAAAGGTAGCTCCAGTCGTGATATTAATGCTGCGCCTGAAAGAATAACTTTAAGACGTAAAAGCATGTCTCAAGTCACTGTTGGGCATGATGTGCATAGTGGAAAAACAGTTAATATTGAGGTTAGGAAGAAAAAAACTTTTATAAAAAGAAGTGCAATTCCCGAACAACCAGAGATAGAGGAGCCTGTAGCTCCACCTGTTGTTGAAGAGCCTGTCCATGAAGAAATCCCTGTTGTTAATGAAGTGTCTGTAGAAAATCCCGAATTAAAAGAGACAGATGAACAGCAAGTTATTGAACCTGTAGCAGAGATTGAAGAAACAATTAGTGAAGAGGAAAGTAGTAGTTTAGAGGAAGACACAGCAGAAAATCAGGAAGCATTAACCGATGCAAATTCGAATATTTTAGAGAATCTAGTGGATGTTTCCGAGGTTGTCGTTCCTGTTTCCAAGAAAGAAGAAGTTAAACCAGAGAAAGCAAGTAAAAAGAAACATCTTGAGCAAGCTGATTCTGATATTTCTGAATTTAAAAAAGGCAAGAAAAAACCAAAATATCATACTTTTGAATCCGATGATGAGGAACAAGAACTTCATCGCCGTGGCGGTCGAAGTAAATTTAAAAAGAAAAAGGGAACCGAAAAGTCTGATAAATACAGAGAGGCCGAAGAATCATTAACACATGGCTTCGCATTACCTACTGCTCCAATAATCAGAGAAGTCTTGATTCCTGAGACAATTACAGTAGCTGAACTGGCAAAACGAATGTCAGTAAAAGCAGCTGAAGTGATTAAGGTCATGATGTCTTTGGGGGCGATGGCAACAATTAATCAGGTCATTGATCAAGAAACGTCTGTAATCGTTGTAGAAGAAATGGGGCATAAACCGGTTATTATTAAAGAAGACGCTGTTGAAGCCGGTTTAGGTGAGGCCATTTCCAAAGGCACAAAAACAGAGGGGAGAGCCCCGGTTGTCACAATTATGGGACACGTTGACCATGGTAAAACTTCCTTACTAGACTATATTCGTCGAACCAAGGTTGCAGCTGGTGAAGCAGGCGGAATTACTCAACACATAGGTGCTTACCATGTCAGCACACCAAAAGGCAACATCACCTTTTTAGATACGCCAGGACATGCTGCATTTACAGCGATGAGAGCTCGCGGTGCACAGGCGACTGATATAGTCATTTTGATCGTGGCAGCTGATGATGGTGTTAAACCTCAGACTATTGAAGCGATACAGCATGCCAAAGCAGCCAAGGTTCCAATTATTGTTGCAATTAATAAAATGGATAAACCAGACGCTGATCCTGAACGAGTTATGAATGAATTATCGGTTCAAGAGGTTATTCCCGAGGCATGGGGTGGAGATACCATGTTTGTTAATATTTCAGCTAAATCGGGCATGGGTATAGATGATTTGCTGGATGCTATTTTATTGCAATCAGAAGTATTAGAGTTAAAGGCAGTAACTGATGGTGCTGCAAAAGGAGTTGTTATTGAATCCCGTCTGGATAAAGGACGAGGCCCTGTCGCAACTGTTTTAGTCCAAAGCGGAACGCTACATAAAGGTGATATTTTATTAGCTGGCTTTCAGTATGGGCGCGTACGTGCTTTGGTTAGCGACAACGGAGATTTGGTTGATAGCGCTGGCCCATCCATTCCAGTGGAAGTTCTCGGATTATCCGCTATTCCTCATGCAGGAGATGAAGCGGTAGTTGTACCAGATGAGAAAAAGGCCAGAGAAGTTGCTTTGTTTAGACAGGGTAGGTTCCGTGATGTGAAATTGGCCAGACGTCAAAAAACCTCAATAGAGGGTATTATGGAAAATATGACGGCTACTGAATCCAAGGTCTTGAACATTGTCTTGAAAGCGGACGTTCAAGGATCTCTGGAGGCAATTTCTGATGCATTGACCAAATTATCAACAGATGAAGTCAAGGTCGAGGTGATATCTAGTGGTGTTGGTGGAATAACGGAATCCGATGTTCATTTGGCTATCGCTTCTAATGCCATTTTAATTGGATTTAATGTGAGAGCTGATGGCACAGCTAAACGCCTTGCAGAACAAGAATCCGTATCGATTCATTATTATAGTGTTATTTATGATATAGTGGATCAGATAAAAGGTGCTTTAACGGGCATGCTTGCACCACAATTTAAAGAAGAAATCATTGGTATTGCTGAAGTTCGAGATGTATTCAAATCACCAAAAATCGGTGCTATTGCTGGATGTATGGTTATTGAAGGTGTTGTAAAGCGTAATAATCCAATACGTGTATTACGTTCAAATGTAGTGATTTATGAAGGTACCTTAGAGTCATTAAGGCGATTTAAAGATGACGTACTAGAAGTAAGACAAGGTTTTGAATGCGGTATCGGAGTAAAAAATTATAATGATGTGAAGCCTGGAGATTTAATCGAGGTTTTTGAAACAGTCGAAATTAAGCGTGACTTATAGAAAATGAGTAATAATTTTAAACGAACTGACAGAATTGCCGAGATGATTCAGCGCAAATTAGCTTTGATCATTCCTCAGGAAATAAAAGATCCGCGTTTAAAGGGTTTTGTTACCATTTCAGCAGTCAAAGTGGCTGCCGATTTAGGTCACGCCAAAGTTTATTTTACCGTTCTTAATGAAGATAAATCAGTGGTTACCAATATATTAAATGGAGCAGCCAGTTATTTGAGAAGTGCTCTGGCAAGAAGCATTACGTTACGCACTGTGCCTCAACTCCATTTTATTTATGATGAATCGATTGAGTATGGGCAACGGCTAAGTCGATTAATTGATGAAGTAAATCCCCCTGATTCAAATAGCGATGACAACAATTGAATTCCAGTGTTCCATAGATGGAATCCTGTTATTAAATAAACCAAAGGGAATAACGTCAAATACTGCTCTCCAAAAAGCCAAACGCTTGTTTGGTGCTAAAAAAGCTGGCCACACAGGCAGTTTAGATCCTCTAGCAACTGGCATGTTGCCTCTCTGTTTTGGAGAAGCAACTAAAATTTGCCAGTATCTCCTCAATGCAGATAAATGCTATGAAACAATTGGAAGGTTAGGCATTAAAACAAATACGGCTGATTGTACTGGTGAAGTGATTTTTTGCCTTGAAAATTATACTGTTAGTAATGAGGAGTTAATTGAAACTTTAGAAAGGTATAAGGGTAAAATCAAACAAATCCCATCCATGTTTTCGGCTTTAAAACATAAAGGCACTCCTTTGTATCGATTTGCCAGAGAAGGGATAGAGATAGAGCGCAAGGCCAGGGATATTTCAATCAACCAATTGCGGTTGGAGCAATTTGATGGTGAACATTTTTCATTAACTGTATCATGCAGCAAAGGAACCTATATACGCAATTTAGTGGAAGATATTGGCGATGCGTTGAAGGTAGGAGCTCATATGACAAAATTGCACAGGCTCTATACTGCAGGGTTTGAAAATAATAGAATGTACACCCTTGATGAATTGCAGGATATGTCTTTACCACAAAGGATGGATTGCTTAATCCCAATGGATCAGGCTATTCAGCATTTAACACCGGTCATTCTTTCAGATTCTGAAGTAACAGCAATTCGCCAAGGCAAGGTGATTTTAAATAAAATGGATACTGGGGAAGGAGAGCATTTGCGTCTCTATAGTGAGCAATCTCAATTTATTGGCATTGGTCAAACTTTAATTCATGGTGATATTAAAGCAAAAAGGTTAATTTCTTTTGCATTATGATCACAATTTTTGTGAAAATTACTGTCTATTCTGAAATAAGCATGAAATTTTTTACACAAATTAATATCCACTACTTGTTTCATTTGACATGCCTTGGTAGAATGTTCGCCTTTAAAAGAATACTTAGCTGAGTTCCAGGAGTAAATAATGTCGCTAAATAGCGCGGAAAAAGCAGAAATTATTAATGAATACAAACGCGGTGATAAAGATACTGGTTCACCTGAAGTACAAGTTTCTTTAATTACAAGTCGCATTAAATATTTAACTGACCATTTTAAAGAAAATAAAAAAGATTTTCATTCGAGACGTGGCTTGCAAGAGTTGGTTAACAAGCGCCGCAAGTTACTAAAATATTTGAAGCGTAATGATCAAGATCGCTATCAAACATTAATCCAAAATCTGGGATTGAGAGATTCCTATTGATTGATGGGATTATTGTCTCTATGGGGACGCATCAAATAATAAATCAGTTTTAGGAAAAAAGGCGCAGCGTTCTGCGCCTTTTTTTCTTATATTTACTTAATGGGGAACATTACGTGGCAAAAATTACAAAAGAAATAGTATTAGGTAACCATAAATTAACCTTGGAAACAGGTGAAGTAGCGCGACAGGCTGATGGTGCCGTAATGGCAAGCATGAATGGTACACAAGTGCTAGTGACAGTGGTTTGGAAAAAGGATGGTGGTGAAAGTAACGATTTTTTCCCATTAACAGTGAATTATCAAGAAAAGTTCTATGCAATAGGTAAAATTCCTGGCGGCTTTAACAAGCGCGAAGGACGACCATCTGATAATGAAACATTAATTTCACGGTTAATAGATAGACCGATCCGGCCGTTATTCCCGGATAATTTTTTTAACGAAGTACAGATAATTGCGACTGTTCTATCCTTAAATCCCGAGGTATCTCCTGATATTATTGCTATGATCGGGGCTTCTGCTGCACTTTCAATTTCTGGTGTACCGTTTAATGGTCCTATAGGTGCTGCTCGTGTAGGTTATAAAGATGGAATTTATCTGCTCAATCCAAGTAGAAAAGAACAAGAAGAGTCTGCGCTTGATTTGGTTATTGCCGGAACAAAAGATGCTATTTTGATGGTGGAATCAGAAGCACAGGAGTTAAGTGAAGACATCATGCGCGGCGCTATGTTATATGGCCATGAAATGATGAAAAGTGTTATAAAAGCAATAGAAGAGCTTGCCAGGGAAGTTGGTAAGGATAAACCTGAGTGGAAGGCACCTGAAATTGATACAGTGTTAAAAGCTAGAATCAATGATGTAGCAAGGAATGAAGTTGAAGCAGCTTACCTTATTAAAGACAAACAACAACGATATCAACGATTAGACGAACTGAGAGAGCAAACTATTTCTGCTTTGCTGGCAGAAAATGATGAATTAAAAACAGATGTTATTGCGAATATGTTTGGTGAGTTAGAGCGTTCTATAGTACGTAACCGTATTCTTGAGGGTGAGCCTCGCATCGATGGGCGTGATCACAGAACAGTTCGACCTATTTCTATTCGTACCAAATTCCTGGAAAGAACTCACGGTTCCTGTTTATTCACCAGAGGAGAAACCCAGGCTATTGTTGTCGCTACTTTGGGTAATGAGCGCGATGCACAGATATTGGACGGAATTAGTGGTGAAACCAGAGACCGATTTATGCTTCATTATAACTTCCCTCCTTATTCTGTCGGGGAAACAGGGCAAGTAGGTAGTCCTAAACGTCGTGAAATTGGGCATGGCCGTTTAGCCAAGCGTGCTTTAATGGCTGTTCTGCCTGATACCAATGAGTTTCCCTATGTGTTACGAATTGTATCCGAGATTACTGAATCCAATGGTTCCAGTTCCATGGCTACTGTTTGTGGAACAAGCCTGGCATTGATGGATGCTGGAGTACCTTTAAAAGCGCCAGTTGCTGGTGTGGCCATGGGCTTAATCAAGGAAGGTGATCGTTATGCTGTATTAACAGACATATTGGGTGATGAAGATCATTTAGGTGATATGGATTTTAAAGTAGCAGGTACAGAAAAAGGGATTACTGCTTTGCAGATGGATATCAAGATTTCCGGGATTACCAATGAAATTATGGAACAGGCTCTGGAGCAAGCTTTAGAAGGTCGTATCCATATTCTTGGTGTCATGAACAATGCTCTTGCTGAGCATAGAACTGAATTATCTCAGCACGCTCCAAGAATCACCACCATGAAAGTTGCTGAAGATAAAATCCGCACAATTATTGGCAAAGGTGGGGCAACAATTAAAGGACTTATTGAGAGCACAGGCGTGTCTATAGATATTGATGATTCAGGGGTTATCCAGTTATTTTCTCCAGATAAGATGGCTTTGGAAGAGGCGCAAAAACAAATTAAAGCTCTAATTGCTGAAATTGAAGTGGGTCAGACTTATCAAGGAAAGGTAAGCAAGATAGTTGATTTTGGAGCTTTTATCAATTTACTGCCCGGTAAAGATGGGTTACTGCATATTTCACAAATATGTGCCGACAGAACACAAAAAGTTGAAGAGGTGTTGCAGGAAGGTCAGGAAATTGAAGTCTTTGTTGCGGGGATCGATAAACAAGGACGAGTGAAACTGGAGTGGAAGGATAAACCACAAGCCGAAGCCAAAGAAGAAGAAAGTGCTCCGGTATCTGCTACATTTCTCACTATCGAAGAGCAATCTGAAGAAATTAATTCAGATAATAAAATCTCTGAAGAAGAGGAATGATAAAATAGTAGTATGTAAAATTTTATTCATTATAAACTCGCAGGAAGCAAGACCTTTTTGCGAGTTTTAATAGAGTAATTATCATTTGTGTTCCCATTTACACAAATTATGAACTCTAAATAGAGTTTAAACATGAAACTATTCTCTTTCTTTTCTCTTTTATTGATAAGTTCCACTGGCTTAGGGCAAGATTTGCCTTTGACTCATTTAAAATATCCCGCTGGATTTACTGTGAGCATTTACGCGCAGCCCGTTGTTGATGCTCGAGAAATGGCTTTAGGCAGTAAAGATATTGTTTTTGTAGGTTCAAGAAATGCTGGGAAAGTATATGCTGTTATCCCTGACAAAAAAAACTCTCATGGCACTCGCGTTTTAACCGTAGCTTCTGGATTGAATATGCCAAATGGTGTTGCCTTTCATCAGGGTGCACTTTATGTGGCTGAGGTTGGGCGTATTTTACGCTTTGATAATATTGAATCTAATCTGAATAAGCCTCCTAAACCAACAGTGGTTACTACAAAATTACCGAAGGAAAAAGCTCATGGTTGGCGTTTTATTAGTTTTGGACCAGATGGCAGGCTTTATATAGGAGTTGGTGCTCCCTGTAATGTCTGCTTAATGGACGACCCACATTACGCTACTATTATGAGAATGGAAGCCGATGGGCAAAATCTAGAGGTCTATGCTAAAGGAATACGCAATACCGTGGGATTTGATTGGGATCCCATTCATCATAATCTTTGGTTTACAGACAATGGGCGTGACTGGTTGGGGGATGATTTACCTCCAGATGAACTCAATGTAGCTCCGACAAAAGGCATGGATTTTGGATTTCCTTATTGCTATGGTAAAAGCACAGCAGATCCTGTTTATGGCAAATTACATTCTTGTTCCGAGTTTACTCCCCCTGTTTATGAATTCCCAGCGCATGTCGCTCCTCTTGGTATGTCATTTTATACAGGTAAATTGTTTCCTTCTAATTATTGGGGACAAATTTTTATTAGTGAACACGGTTCCTGGAATCGTAGTCATAAGATAGGGTACCAAGTTATTATAGCAAAAATTAAGAACAATCATGTAACAGAGGTTAAACCGTTTATCAGTGGGTGGTTACAGGGAGAAAAAGCATGGGGAAGACCAGTTGATACGCTTGTTATGCCGGATGGGGCACTATTAATTTCTGATGATTATGCTAATGTAATATATCGGGTTAGTTATCAGCAATAAATGGATCAATTATTTTATTATAGGCAGGCAGGGATAAAGCTCCTGCCTATTTATTATCGTTATTAACGAATTAAATTTAAGAATTCCAAACGGCAACTTGAATTATTGCGCATTTCACCAAGCATAACCGAAGTGGTCATGACAGAATTTTGTTTTTCAACCCCGCGCATCATCATGCAAAGATGTTTTGCTTCAATCACTACAGCAACGCCGCGAGCTCCGGTAATGGATTCAATACAATGAGCAATTTCGCCCGTCAATCGTTCTTGAATTTGTAGTCTCCTTGCATAAAAATCAACAATACGAGCAATTTTAGATAAACCTATTACTTTGCCATCAGGTAAATATCCAACATGACATTTGCCCAAAAAAGGTAATAAGTGATGTTCGCATAATGAGTATAGTTCTATGTCCTTGACGATAACCATTTCACTCATGTCAGAATCAAACAGAGCGCCATTAATGATTTCATCAAGGTTCTCATTGTAACCTTTGGTTAAATAACGTAAGGCATTAGCTGCTCGTCCAGGAGTATCCTTGAGTCCTTCACGACTTATGTCTTCGCCTAATTCTTTAAGCAAATTTGAGTATAATTTTTCCATAGCAAGAATTCCTAACCTGGCGGCCAAGTCATTTGACGCCCGCCAAGTAAATGTAAATGAATGTGGTAAACTTCCTGCCCCCCACCAGAATTAACATTAAAAACCAATCGATAACCCATTTCACTTAGCCCTTCAGCTTGTGCTAATTTTTTTGCTCTTATTAGAATATTAGCAAGAAGTTCGCTATCATCATCGTTCACATCATTAATGGTTGCAATATGCTTTTTGGGTATAATCAATAAATGTGTTGGTGCTTGAGGTCTAATATCGCGAAAAGCCATTATATTTTTGTCTTCAAAAACTATTGTCGCAGGGATTTCACCCTGGGCAATTTTGCAAAACAAACAATTCATAGGTCATCCGATGGTTCGATTCAAAATACTATTATACATTTCATTTATTATATTGCGAACGCTTGTCTTTGCCTTTTGATGTGATTTTTCGCATAATATTACTTTTATTATTATTAAAGGGTGCGTAAATGAGTTTAATGGAAATTCAGAGCGGTCGTGATGTTCCAAATGAAGTTAATGTGATCATAGAAATTCCTATGCACGGGGAACCTGTAAAGTATGAGGTTGATAAAAAAACTGGTGCTTTATTTGTTGATCGATTTATGACGACAGCCATGTTTTATCCAACGAATTACGGATATATCCCAAATACTTTATCAGAAGATGGGGACCCTGTAGATGTGTTGGTAATAACTCCTGTTCCTCTGATTAGTGGGGCTGTTATTTCATGTCGACCAGTTGGTATGTTAAAAATGACGGATGAATCTGGCATCGATGCAAAAATATTGGCTGTTCCAACAACCAAATTAAGTAAAATGTATCAAGCAATGCAAACTTACCAAGATATTCCTCAACATTTATTATTATCTATCGAACATTTTTTTAAGCACTATAAAGACCTGGAAGAAGGTAAATGGGTCAAGGTAGAGGGCTGGGTAGGTCCAGAAGCCGCTCGAGAAGAAATAACATCCAGTATCAACCGTTATAATCACACAAAAAAATAATGCAGTGACTTGAGCTGAATCAGGTGTTGGGCATTGCTCAGCACCAACCTTATATCTTTAGCTATTATCGCTGTCTCTTCTCACCTTCTACTACAAAACAGCAAGTTCTATTGTATAATTTGGCATTCTTAAAAGTATAAGGATATTCAGTGCAACTTCCTCTTTCTACTTTATTGGTTTTATTGTTTTTCCTAATTTGCCTGTCTGCCTTTTTTTCAGGTTCCGAAATTGGCATGATGTCTATCAATAGATATAAATTACGACACTTGGTAAAAAGCAATGATAAACAAGCCATTCGGGTTAATTCCATGCTGGCTCGGCCTGATAAGCTATTGAGTGTGGTTTTAATTGGAAATACCTTGGCAAATATCGTGGCATCAACCCTCGCTACTTTAATCGGACAACGGTTTTATGGAGATGCAGGGGTGGCTATAGCTACTGCTTTGCTGACCATACTGATCCTGGTTTTTGCAGAAATGACTCCTAAAACTCTGGCTGCTATTTACCCTCAACAAGTAGCTTTTGCCTCCTCATTGCCGTTGAGTATTTTACAATGGATTTTTTCTCCTTTGGTCCATTTAATCAGTTTGATTTCAAATGGTATCTTAAGATTATTTAATATATCGGTAAAACGGATGCAAAAGGAGATGCTAACTGGTGAAGAGTTGCGTTCGGTGGTTCATGAGGCAGGAGGATTAATGCCTGTAGAGCATAAAAGTATGTTGATTAGTTTATTGGATCTGGAACAGGCAACTGTTGAAGACATCATGGTCCCTAAGGCTGATATTGTTGGGATTGATTTGGATTTGCCCTGGATAGAGCTCTTGGATCAATTGGAAACAGCACAACACACCAGATTACCAATTTATCATGGCTCTATAGATCATTTGGTAGGGATGATTCACGTAAGAAATATTTTAAATTTGGCATTAGAAAATAAATTGGATATGGATAATTTATTAAACAGTGCTGAAGTTCCCTATTTTATTCCAGAGGCTACCCCGTTAAATATACAAATTCTTAATTTCAGGAAAATGAAAAGAAGAAGTTGCTTTGTTGTGGATGAGTATGGCGATATTCTTGGGCTTGTAACGATGGAAGATATTCTTGAAGAAATAGTTGGTGAATTCACAACAGATATCGCTGCTCTAAGTCGTGATATTACTCCCCAGCAAGATGGGTCAGTTATAGTCGATGCCAGTATAACCATTCGCCATTTAAACCGTATGATGGGGTGGAGCCTGCCATTAATCGGACCAAGGACTTTAAGTGGCCTGATTATTGAGCATTTAGGATATATTCCCCCGTCAGATTCTTGCTTGGTTATTGACCCTTATCATATTGAAATATTAAGGGTCAGCGACAATATGATAAGAGGTGTAAAGATGATTAAAGTGAATAAAAAAAGAAAATAGCTCTTATAGAAATTGATGCTCAATGGTTCTGTCATTATCAAAAATAGAGTTTGATTTTCCCTTCTATGCTATTATGGTATGACTCATACTGTTCTCAATAAGCTTCCAGCTTCTCCCCTATTTTATTAAGTTTATCGCAATAGATTTCTTCGATGCCTATATTAAGGTGTCTTTTTGAGAGTCAGGATAATGCGTGAAATAAAAATCAACAAAATATATTATTTTAGCGCATATGTGTTAAAATTATACTTTTATCATGTCAAATAAAACGTATGAAGATTTTATATGTACCTTTCCCAAGGAATCAGGCTGGCGATTTAAAATCAATGGTTGAACTTTGGAAAAAAAACGATGAGCACTTCTTCTCTGAACGCATTGAAATAATTTATTTCGATGATGACGTTGATTATGATCAATTTGACGAAAAAATTGAGATATATATTTGTGCTCATGGTTCAGATGATGAAAATTTAAAGGTTCTTTATAATCATTCCAATCCATTAGTTGCAGAAAGCCTCGATATAAAAAAAGTGGCTGAGCGCTTTGAAAGAGATATTTTACCTATATCGTATTGGATATCGAATATTCATCTTTATTGCTGCGGGACTGATAAAAAAAATAAAATGATGGCTGAATTATTGGGACATTCTTTGTTGAGGCCAGAAAAACCTATTTATCACTATAGTGGTTCAGTTTCTATTGTTGACGAGTCTGGGAAACAATGGAGCTTTGCAAACAATGCTAAAACGCCTATACATTTGGTAGCCAAGCAGACTGTTACTCTAACTTATTTTGATGAAGAACAACACCAACGGGTTCCTGTTAAGAGAACATTCCAAAGTTTGGGTTATGCTGAATTGTTGGCCAAGAGAGAGAGGTCATTTTTTGCAAAAGTAAAAGAAAACAGAGCTTCGGTTCTTTTGTCCAAGCGAGTAGACAAAGAAACACAAAATGATGGTGAAGAGAACTCTTTGTTAAACAAGTTTAATTAGATATCTATTGGGATGCACTGGGATTTGCGCCAATTCCTTTTATCAAAAGACCTTCTGTAAAGCGTAATAATGATTGCCTCGCTTGTGAGGTTTATAATAAAAGGCAAAAAATAATTTAAAAGTAAACCAGTTAGCGATGGGATTGATACATGGAGTTATGACAAAAAGGAATTAAATGTTTGACAAATTATATTTTTAAGCTAATCTTGTTTTTGTGCAACGCAACATATGGAGAGTGTAATGAAAGAGCAATTTTTTCAGCCAAAAGAATTGAATACTTTGGTTCAATCTATTGAAAAACCAATTCAGGATTTATTGGATCTCAATCTTAAAACATTAAAAAGTGTGTCTTATGTTACTCCTATTGAATTATTCAATGTTTTGAAACCAGAAGAAATTCTGGAAAAAAATATGAATCTATTCATTCAAAATAGTCAAAAAGCAATGAATTACATGTTTAATGTGTTTCAAATAATGGAACATCATTGGATTAAAATTTATGGTCAGATGGCAGAAAATACAACTGAAAAGAAAGTTAATCCAATAATAGGCAAAGCAAGTCACAAAGTCGATACCAACGCTCCAAAATCATCAGCGAGTAAAAAATCCATTACAGCAAAAAGTAAAACAAAGCCTGTTGTTGCACAGTCAAAGTCAAAAATAAGTAAAGCAAAACCGAAAACCAGCAGCCCAACAAAAGTTAAAGTAAATACTCAAGAGCGGCCGACAGTAACCAAACAACAATCGCAAATGTTTTTGTCTTCTTTGCAGAAAGACATAGAAAAACAGGGTATGAATACGCCTGTTGAACTGAAAAATTCAGTTGCGATATTAAAAAATGAAACGAAGGATATCGCGCCTTCTAATAATAAACCCAAATAAATTGGCGACCTATCCTGTTTTCGGTATGCTCGCTTTTTTAAGAAATAGGAGACGGTGCCTGGTAAATCAGGGATATCCAGAAGCAATACATTGTAGGGTGCAATGTCAGCGTCGAGGATGAGGCAGGCATTGCACCAGCAAAATACATGTTCTGGGAACAGGGCTTTCAAACGCGAGCAATAACGAATAAGATAAATGAACCTGTCTAAATTGCTGGATAATAATCAATTATAATGTAGCGTCACTTTCTTTAAGAGTTACAACTCGAGCTGTGAACATGTAACCGCCATTGCGAATGGTTTTAATTAAAGCTGGTTTTTTTTTATCTATTTCGATTTTTTGACGTAAACGGCTAATTTGCACATCAATCCTTCGGTCAAAAGGAACCAGGTCTGTATTCTTGGTAATTTGTAATAAAAATTCTCTATCCAGGACTCGTTGCGGTTGTTGGACAAAAGTGAGAAGCAAATCGTATTCACCAGCGCTTAATTGCAACTCCTCATTATTCTCCCCGAATACTTGTCGGGAAGCGGGATAAAGTCGCCAGTTGGCAAACATCAATACTTCCTTGCCATGGTCTACTTTTTGTTGCGCTCTGATTACTCGTCGAGAAATAGCACCAATTCGCGCATGCAGTTCACGGGGATAAATGGGTTTGGTCATGAAATCGTCAGCACCGGCTTCAAGCATGGCAATGCTCGATTCTTCATCGGGCCTATTATTAATAACAATTAATGGAACCGGATACATATTATAAAATTGCTCAATTGCTTCGGGTTCGGTTTTTAAAATTGACCAATTAATTAAAATGGCAGTGGGTAAGCCTTTTTCAACATGAATAGGAAACAATTTCTTTTGTTGAACAATATCAAGATTAAATTTTTCAAAATAATCTTTCAGTTCTTCACTGACGGGTTCATTATCAATAAATAGCAAATAGTGGCGTTGTGACATCAATTTGCCTCAAAGGTCAAAAAATATATTGCTTTAATTTTGGCAAGTTTATCAGTTGCTTGCAATTATTTTTAAATATTTATGATTGCTAGGGCTTTTTAGAGAGCAATAGCTGGTTTATTTTGAAATTTGTATTTTGTCAGTTATAAAAATTAGGCAAATATTTCTTTTCAATGCTATTGTTAAAGTTCAAGTGTCAGGATAAAGCTTGAGGAGAAAGGGATGACTCAAAAGACACTTCCTTTATCACATTGGTTTGTTACGGATAATGACAGAGCCAAGGCTCGAATCAAATATGAGTTGAAACAGTTGGAGACTCAGCTTAGCAAATGTTTTAAACAGCAGGATGCTACTGTCTTTTCAAAAGACAAGTACTCACTTTACATGGATTTGGCAGATAAATACTCAGATTATTTGAAATTAATAGATGTTGATTCAAAAGTTAACCGATTCGGGTGTTTGGAGACACTTAAGGAGATTAGTTATTCGGAGGCTTACAACAGGATTATGCATCTGAAACAAAAAATATCTGCAGCAGTAAATCTGCTGGAGGAAGCAAAAGTTATTGCTGAGATTTCATCATTATATCAATATCTCGCTAAAGAAATTGAGTCAAATGATTTTTCAGACGCAATAAATCATTTAACCCTGAATCAGTTTGATAGACTAAAGCAGTTATTTAAGAAAGAGAGCCTTGAGTTATGGTTATCAACTTTGGTTGACATTTGGAATCATGATTCTACTTTATTAAGGGAGTCGGCTAGGTTATTTCGCAATTGGGATCTTGAAGAACAAACAACAGCCTTGGATTTTTTTTCTGAATCTGAAGTTGTTAATTTAATAAATGCTATATTTTTTTATAAATTGTACCCTGACAAGTTATTTGATGAGTTAATTCATCCTGAAAAATTGGTTTCAGTACGTATGCGTCTGGGTTTTTTGCATGAATTTATAGAGCTTCTACAAAAACAATTACAGAGCAACGCGCTTCAATATGGGTTAAATCCAGGTGTTGATTTCCTATTTCATGGCGAGGAACTGCCTCAAGGAATTATGATCGAAGTGAATGAAATTTATAAAGATATAATCCAATCAGCTGTTAAAAACCTTAAAGTACTATTCACTCCAGAAAATAATGAGAAAATTACCATGGAACGTTTACATGATTTGGGACGAGCATACAAATTTTGGTTTAATCCTAACAGGCTAATTGATGCTGTGATGGTCCTGCAGCAACGTCTGGTTACGGAAAGTATCTCTCAAGAGGATGATTTAGAAAAATTTCATCAAGAAATGTTAATTCTATATCGTCAGCTCACCACAACAGAATGCTTGGATTTATATGGCTATTTTGCCAATAATGACAGTCGATATTTACTTTATACTTTATATTCAATTATCAATGGTTGCTCTTTAGATTGGTTACCATCATTAAACTCAGCTGAAAAAAATGCCATAGCCAGAGTATATCAAGCATTAAAGTGTGTCATGGAGGCGCTAAGAGTCGAATTAAAAAACAGGTTTGTAATAACTGAACCTTATCTATATGATTTGGGGAAAAAGGAAATTCATCCCGGACGACGTAATCGAGAGGCTGTGTTTAGAACCATTGCAATTTATGGTTGTGAAAGAATAGTGATGAGTGATTCATTAGAAAGATTGTTTAATCTCATAGAAGAACCAAATAAGCAATTTTAGTAATAAATATGAATGAATAAGAATAATCTGGCTTGTGGAGTATACCAGGCTTTTGCACGGCTTGTTCTTGCATAAACTGTCTCTTTCATTTTATTGCTGCGTTGCAAACCTTTCGGTCGTGCTCATTAGTTACCGCATGTAAACTTGGCTCCTCAAAACGTTTGCGTCTTGCCGTAAAACAAAATAATCAGGTTATGTAAGAGCTCTCCTGTTTTGTCTGCACAATTTTGCAGTAAATTTTATAATGTGCTTTTATTGAATGGGATAAACCAGTTTTTTACCATAGAATTGTTGAAGTTGTTTCTTTAGTTTTTCTGCTGGGCTTGATTTGGCAAAATCACTCTGCAGGTTATCAATCCATTCTCCTGTTGAAAGATTGAGAATAACGGGTATGTAGGCGTTGTCATCCGGATATAGGGCTAAAATCCAATCTCCACTAATAACTCCGTATAGTTTTTGATTATTAACCTGAATTAATTCATCGGGCTTCAATTCAAGCTGTCCAGTATAAGGGTTAACCTTATAGATTCTTTTTCCTAATTCAATGGCTTTTTCTTTAGTAAAATCTTGATTTGGATACATCCCGCTTTCAATAAAAAATGTGCGCTGTGGTAGTGGAGTATCAGGGTTTAATACAGTAGGCAGTAATGAAATACCATTCATTTTCTGTTTTTTTGTAATATTGAGGAAGTCAAGAATGGTTGGAGCCAGGTCAAATAATGCTACTCTTGTTTTTATTTTGCCTGTTTTTGTTAGTGGCTTTCCATCTTTATAAATATTAAATGCCAGAAGGCTATGATATTGCATAGGACTTAATATATCAGAACCATGACCAGCACTTTTATCCAGTTCAGTTGCAGTTTTGACCTTAAAATACTCTGCGAGTTTGCTAGTTAGAGAGCTTTGATATTTTTGGTAACTCGTCAAACGTGAGTTGGGATAATAAAGTACTTCGCCATGGTCGCTTAATATAATGAGTAGGCTATTTTCAAAATAGCCATGTTTTTTTAAATAACAGAAAATGATTTTAAATTGATTATCTACTGCTTTTAGCGCTCTTAGGTAAAGAGCATCACGCTTGCTGAGGCTGAATTCATTATCTACTTGATCAGGCAATGATGCAGCCCAGGCATAAGGCCAATGCGGAAGAGCAAAATGTATGGCAAGGAAAACAGGAAAATTTTGTTGTAAAGACAGTTCTCTTTTTAATTCATTTGTAAAGGTTTCCGGATAGTAAGATATGAAGCTGGCTCTATTGCTAAAATTATAGGGGAATAACCAGGCGCTAATGCGAAAATTAATCAGTAAATTCCCAAGGGGGAAATCATTATACGAACCAAGCATGACATCATTGACACCTGTTTTGGGGCCGATGATTTTTTTAAATCCAAAATTCTTATCTATGCTATTGAATCGCCTATCATCAGTCGCGTAGATTGTGTTATACCCTAGTTTATTCAAATCCCACACAATGCTGAGTTGACTTTTAACCCGGCTTCGCTCAACTAAATTTTCTTCGGCAAGATGATGTTTTGGGTATAACCCAGTTAAAATGGAGCTCCATGCAGGATAAGTTCTGGCTAAAGGGCTAATCGTGTTTGTAAATTGAAAATTGTGCATTAGCACTTTATGAAGAAAAGGCATGTTTTTAGCCGTGACACTTTCTGGACTTAAGCTGTCTATGCCCAGGATAATGATATTGGGTTCTGAACCCATGTTAGGATTTAAAGAAGGTTTCCAATAATTATTTAACAGGATAATACAAACGCCAATGGGTAGCACTATTGATAATAGGCGAACAGCCCTTCGATAAAACAAACAATTTAATAAGAGTAACCCCAGGCAAGACAAGGAAAAATAAAGTAATATTAAAAAAATAAATTCAGGAATTGGTGGTGAAAATAATTTGCTAAAAACACTAAGGGGGAAATAATAGGCATTAGCACTTAATATACAGCAGGCAAATAAGGACCAAATAATGGTTTGCCATTGCTCAGTAGAAAAATAATGCCAAGATCGATTTAAAATTCCTATGAGCATCAGAGTTTGAATCATGGAAATGATGATATACAGGCTGAGTTGAATTACGAGAGTGCCGATAATTTCAAAATATATAGGCAAAGGAAGCTGAATCGAATTGATGAGGCTCTCAGCATGTGAATAGAGCAGAAGCAATTGTAAACCAAAAAAACAAAGATTAAATAAAAGAAACTGGCAAAAATATGAAAAAGTTGAATTTTTTTGTTTCATGATTGATTGTCTGCAGGACAATTGATATGCCAGTTATAAATATAACTATCAATAGTATTGATATGCTTTAATTGGTTGCGCAGAGGTTCTTTCGCGAATTGTAGTAAATGTTTGATGACATATTTTTTGGTACCACCAAAATCCTCTTCATACCAGTCATATAATTTAGAAACAATTAATTTACCCTCAATCACATGAACTCCTCTGAGAGAGTTAATGTATTTGGATGCCGCATCGTTAAGTTGTTGCTCTAGTAATGCCCCCTGATAAGCTTGTTTGCTCAGATTAGGTGCTCCTATTGTGGCATTGTTTAAAGCATAATGAGTTCTTGGGTCATTCCAAATTGGGCGAATAATTCTATTATTGATATCATCCAAGGATAAATTGGTATTTTTTATAGTGATAATACTTGCTCCCCAAGGTCCAACGCTAAATAATCCGGGAGAAATATTAATTTCCTGAATGTTTGCAATGGGATAATAGTTGGCTACTGTTAAAACGGTAAGAGCATTATATAAATTGATCCAATAGGCTAATTGCTCTTGACGATTATAATTATCAATATCGATTTGTGATAAATTTTTTATATATTCTTTTAGTGAGGCCAGCTCTTTCTCATTTATATTCACGTAGTCTACCAGATTGATGTCTTCTTCATTAGTGATTACATGGTGATCAAGAAAGTGTTGCCACGCCTGATGAGAAATTACTTGTTTGGAAAGCGGATCATTGACCAGCCATTTGGGCCATAAGCTTCTGTGGAAGGCAGCAGAAGCTGTGCTTGTTATGAAACATAAGGATAACAGGAATAAGACCAGTATTTTTTTTCTCAATAAAATAAATATGGAATTGGATTTAAACATTAATTACTGCTCTGTTCTTAAGGGCACTACTTATAGTATTCCCATCTAAAAATTCTAATTCACCACCTGATGGTATTCCATGTGCTAATTGACTGATATTGACGGTTTCATTTTTTAGCAACTGATGAATAAAATGAATTGTGGTTTGGCTTTCAACACTGGGGCTTAGTGCAAGAATAACTTCCTGAATTTTTTCCCTGATAATTAATTCCTTAAGTTTGGGTAGTCCTATGTCATCTGGTCCCAAGCCATCAAGAGGAGAAATTTTTCCCATAAGGACAAAATATTTACCTTGAAAGGAATTGCTTTGTTCTATGGCAGAAACATCCGCTGGACTCTCTACCACACAAAGCAATGTCGAATCTCGATTGGGGTTTTGACAAAGAGCACACATAGTTTGTTCGGTGTAATTATTACACTGCTGACAATGACTAATGTGCTTCATTGCCTGTTCTAAACAGGAGGCAAGGTGTAAGCCTCGTTGTCTTTGGTGTTGCAATAAATGAAACACCATCCTTTGTGCTGATTTTGGTCCCACTCCGGGAAGACAGCGAAGCGCTTCTACCAAGCGGCTTAGAGCATCCATAGCCAGGGTTACTCTCCTTCTTTACCACCCATTAAATCAGTTGGAATATTAAGGCCAGCAGTCAGTTGGCTGATCTTTTCTTTGGATGCTTTTTCAATTTTACGCACCGCATCATTGACTGCAGCAGCAATTAAATCTTCCAGCATTTCAATATCTTCATCCATTAAAGTGGGTTTGATTTTAACTTCTGTTACATCATGACGGCCATTCATCTTAATGGTAACCATACCACCACCAGATTCGCCACTTACTACCAACTGGCTTAATTGTTGTTGCGCTTCTTGCATACGCTGTTGCATTTTTTGCGCTTCTTTCATTAAATTGCCTAAATTTTGATTAATATCCATTACAGCCTCGTTTATTTGTGGTTAGTTTAATTAAGTATTATAAGTCATCTTTTAACAGGACAATAGAATTTTTGACCAATTCAGCTGAAAATTCTTGTTTTATCTGTTCAAATACTGGGTCAGCGTGTAATGCTGCCTCTGCATGTTCTTGCTTTTTTTGGGTAGCTTTTTCTTTTTGTTGAGCTGGAGAGGCATGCACGGTGTCTTGACAGTTTAAGATAATTTTTACCGGGCTTTTATAATAATCAGTCAATGCGGTTTCAATTCGGTTAATTGTTGTGGGGGTGAATAAGGACTGATGCCCTTTATTGACCCCTAATGTAATTTCTCGCTCTTCTTTACCAAGAAATTCAGCATTTTCTATGGCATTAAGTGCTAAACCCGACAATTTTAGCAGTGGTATTATTTCGTTCCAGTTACGGTTAATGGATTCACCCGAGTTAGCGGTTTTATTATCGTCAGTTGGTAAGGATTGGGTTTGGTGATGGGCAACGGCATTAGCTGTCGCTTTAGTAACAGGCATTGGTTCAATGCCAATGAGGTTTTGCGCTGATGTTTTATCATCAACATTTAGTAAGTTTGCTTTATTATTTTGCTCGAATGCCAATGGTGGTGTTGCTACATGAGAAGCTGGTTTAAACGTATACATGCGCAGCATTGTCATATTAAAGCCAATGGCTAGTGTTGGAGCGAGATGAATCTCCTCACGTCCTTTAATGCCTATTTGGTAGAATAGTTGGGTGTCTTCGGCCGAAAACTGTTTTGCCAACTCTTTAATTTCTGTTCTTGGGCTAATTAGCGGATTGCTGTCACCTAGGCATTGATAGACGGTAATTTGATGCAGATAGTTAAGTATTTCATCAAGGACGTATTGAAAGTTCCCTCCTTCAACAATGATTTGCTGACTTAATACAAGCATGGTTGGTGCTTCTTGCCTGGCCAGGGCTTGCAAGAGCAGCAACGCGTAATCTTCTCGGGTATGTCCCAAGAGCATTTTCACATCACTTGCCAGCAATTTCATTTCACAACTGGTAATGGCTTGATCCAATAAACTTAATGCATCACGCATGCTTCCACGGGCAGCTTGAGCTAATATCTCCAGTGCTTGTACTTCAAAATCCAACTGCTCTTCTTGGAGAATTAATTGCAATTGTTGCTTTATCAACTCAGCAGGCAAGTGTTTTAGATTGAACTGTAAACAACGCGATAAGACAGTAACAGGTAATTTTTGAGGGTCAGTCGTTGCCAGAATAAATTTCACATGTGAGGGAGGCTCCTCTAATGTTTTTAATAAGGCATTAAAGCTATGTTGGGATAGCATATGCACTTCATCAATTAAATAAATTTTAAAACGGCCATTTGACGGTGCATATTGTATGTTATCAAGTAAATCTCGCGTGTCTTCAACTCTGGTTTTGGAGGCTCCGTCTATTTCAATGAGGTCAATATAACGGCCTTGTTCGATTGCAACACAGGTATCGCAATGAAGGCATGGTTCTGAGGTGATGCCTTTTTCACAATTGAGGGCTTTAGCTAAAATACGGGCGACACTGGTTTTCCCGACCCCGCGAGTACCAGTAAACAGATAAGCATGATGCAAACGTTGTTGATTCAGGGCGTTGATCAATGCCTTATTAATATGCTCTTGGCCAACCAGTTGGGAAAATGTGCGTGGTCGCCATTTACGGGCAAGTGCCAGATAGCTCATACATGTTTCACAAGTTGGGCGGCGACTCTAAGAGCCACACCCCGGCGCCCGCATCAACTGCTACCGCTGCTCCCTTCCGGGCCTGACGGGGTTCACAATCTATCGTCGCGAGGGGACCAATAGAGTCACCATATTTGAATAGCGAAGAGTAACAAAAAAAATATTCCTGCGCTAGAGCTAATAAGTATTTTATTATTTAAGAGCAAATGTTTCTTAAATTATAGAAATTAAAAAATTGTCATAAACAGCATGTCAAATCAACATGAACGAATATTTCCTTTTTAACTACATAATATCTGGCATATAGAAATTTTAGTTATAAACAATACCTATTAAATGTAAATAGGATTTATCAAATACTATTTACAATAGAAGTAAGCAGCAATTGAGTGAAACGAAAACACTTTTCAATTTCATTACTGTACA